>CAZADJ010000061.1:0-8026 GCA_964483845.1 uncultured Actinomycetota bacterium
CGAAGAAGAAGGCGAAGAAGGAGTCCTCGGACTGACCGTGGCCGACGCCCCCGACTCTCTCGACGCCGCCCGGGAGCGTCACGACGAGCTCGTGCGCACCATCGAGGAGGCGGACTACCGCTACTTCGTGCTGTCCGACCCGATGATGAGCGATGCCGAGTACGACGAGCTCATGGTCGAGCTGCGGGCGATCGAGGCGGCGCACCCGCAGCTGGTGACGCCGCGATCACCGACCCAGCGGGTCGGCGCTCCGCGGGACACGGCCTTCCCCGAGCACCGGCACCTCGAGCAGATGCTCTCGCTCGACAACGCGTTCAGCCGCGAGGAGCTCGCGGCGTGGATCGACCGGGTGGAGCGGGGTCTGGGGCGTCCACCCCGGTACGCCTGCGAGCTGAAGGTCGACGGTGTCGCCATCTCCCTGACCTACCGGTCGGGCGTCCTGGCCGTCGCCGCGACCCGGGGCGACGGCGTGGTCGGCGAGGACGTCACGCCGCAGGTGTCCACCATCGAGACGGTCCCGTACCGCCTCGCTGTCGGCGACCCGCCGAGCGTGGTCGAGATCCGGGGCGAGGTCTACTTCCCGATCGCCGACTTCGAGGCGATGAACGTCGACCGCATCGAGGGCGGTGAGCCGGCGTTCGCCAACCCCCGCAACGCCGCCTCCGGCGCGCTCCGCCAGAAGGACCCCCGGATCACCGCGCAGCGACCACTCGCGGTCCTGTGCCACGGACTCGGACCGTACGAGGGGATCAGCTTCGAGACCCACCACGAGACCCTCGACTGGATGCGCGATGCCGGACTGCAGGTCGCCGACGAGACCGAGCTGGTGGACGACCTCGACGGGATCGTCGCGTACGTCGACCGCTGGACCGAGCACCGCCACGACCCGCCGTACGAGATCGACGGAGTCGTGGTGAAGGTCGATGCGCTCGCCGATCGCGACGAGCTCGGGGCGACGGCCCGGGCGCCGCGCTGGGCGATCGCGTACAAGATGCCGCCGGTCGAGCGCCGGACGCTCCTGCGCGACATCCAGGTCAACGTCGGTCGCACCGGCAAGGTCACGCCGTTCGCGGTCCTCGAGCCGGTGGCGGTCGGAGGGGTGACCGTCTCCATGGCGACGCTCCACAACGAGGACCAGGTGGCGGCGAAGGACGTGCGTCCCGGCGACACCGTCATCGTGCGCCGGGCGGGCGACGTGATCCCCGAGGTGGTCGGCCCGGTGCTGTCCGAGCGCCCCGAGGGGCTGGATCGGTGGGAGATGCCTCGCGACTGCCCGTTCTGCGGTGCGCGACTCGTGCGTCCCGGGGGGGAGGCGAACACCTTCTGCGAGAACGTCGACTGCCCACAGCGGATCTGGGGGTCGCTCGAGCACTACGCCAGCCGCGGGGCGATGGACATCGAGGGCCTCGGCGAGGAGACGGCGAAGCTGCTGCTCGACGCCGGGCTCGTCTCGGACCTCGCGGACCTCTACGAGCTCGACGAGGAGCAGCTCCTCGAGCTGCCCCTGTTCGGTGAGAAGAGGGCCCGAGCCCTGCTCGAGGCGATCGAGGCGTCCAAGGAGCAGCCGCTCGACCGCCTGCTCGTGGCACTGAACATCCGTCACGTCGGTCCGACGGTGGCACGGACCCTCGCCCGGGCGTTCGGATCGCTCGACGCGATCGTCGACGCCTCCAGTGAGGAGATCGCCGCCGCGCCGGAGGTCGGCCCGGTCATCGCCGATGCGGTGGTGAGCTACTTCGCCGAGGAGCGCAACCGCGAGCTGGTGGATCGGTTGACGGCCGCCGGCGTCAACACCGAGGCCGAGCAGCACGAGGACGCCGACCTCCTCGCCGGCTGGACGGTCGTGCTGACCGGCAGCCTGGAGGGCTTCACCCGGGACGAGGCCACCGCGGAGCTCGAGTCGCGCGGCGCCCGGGTGACCTCCAGCGTGTCGTCGCGGACGACGGCCGTCGTCGCCGGGGACGAGCCGGGCTCGAAGCGCGACAAGGCCGAGGAGCTCGGCGTGCCCGTGATCGACGAGAGCGCGTTCGTACGGCTCCTCGACAGCGGCGAGCTCGACGCCGGTTGAGAGCGCGACCGACGTGACCGCGCGCTTCGACCCGACGACGTACCCGGGCCGGCGGCCATCCGGGGCGGTCCTCGTCTGGCGTGGCGCGGAGCACCCGGTGGACCTCGGCGGGATCGACCCCACGGCCGCGGTCGACGCCGACCCTCCGGTGCTCTCCACCGATCCGCGCTACGTCCTCGCGTTCGGCAGCAACGCGTCGCCCGACCGGCTCGTCGACAAGGGACTCGACCGTCGTGGCGCCCTGCTGCTACCCGCCGACGCCTGGGGCTGGGCGACCGCGTGGGAGGCCCGGCGGTCCACCTCGACCGGTGCGGTGCCGCTGACGCTCGTCCCCGCGCCCGGCGAGCGGCTCACCACGTGGGTGCTCGGGGTGCATCCGGACGACCTCGAGCGGCTGGACGCGAGCGAGTACCGGGGTCGCAACTACGAGCTCGGGACGGTCGGGGACGTCGCGGTCGCGGCCCGCTGGCACCTGCGCCGCGCGTTGGCGTTCGGCCCCGCACTCCGGACACGGATCCTCACGGACCCGGTGGGCCGGCCGTTGACCGCCCCGCCCCATCCGCAGCGCGACGCCGTCCGCCTCCTCGAGGCCGACCGTGGTACCCGCCGGGCCGAGCCGCTCGCCGAGCGGGTCCCGGGGGCTTGGCCCGCGACGCCCCTCGACCCGATCGACCTGTTCGTGTACGGCACCCTCCGCCCCGGCGGGGAGCGCTGGGAGCGGATCGCCGGCCTCGTCGAGGTGGTCGGACCCGCCTCCACGCCCGGCCGCGTGTGGGACACGCCGATGGGCTGGCCGGCCGCGGTGTTCGACGACGGCGGTGCCTCCGAGGTCCACGGGACGCTGCTCCGGCCGCGCGACCCGCAGGCGGCTGCGGCCCTGTACCGGTGCGTGGACGGGATCGAGGCGGAGGGCGAGCTGTTCGTCAGGACCGCCGTGCGTATCGCGACCCCGGACGGTCGGGACGGCTGGGCGGCCGCCTACCGGTGGCATCCTGACCACGGCCGTCCACCCGGGGACGAGATCGAGGGCGGTCGGTGGCCGGCCACCGGCGGGTGAGCGTCAGCGCTCGCGGACCTCGTCGGTCTCGCGCTCGGAGCCGGCCGGCCGCTCGTCCTCGAGGGGCTCGCTCGCGTCGTGGCCGACGACGACGAGCACGTCCACGCCCTCGGGTGGATCGACCGTCGTCGGCAGTGGACGGATCTCCCCCCCGATCGCTCCCGCGATCCACTCCGCCTGCTCGTCGGTCCCCTCGATCGCGATCACGCTCGTCCGTCTCGGCGTCTCGAGCGCGCCGGGCCCGATCGTCCAGGGGGAGTACCCGGCGAAGAACAGGGTGCTCTCCACGCGGTCCGCAGCTCCGTACTCGCCGGTGTGCCAGAGCCCCACGGACACCTCCTCGCGCTCCTCCGGTTCGCCACGTGCCGGCGGCGCCCGGCCCTCGCGGAGGTGGCGGAACAGCTCGCGCACACCGGGCTCGTACGCGGAGACGTAGCTCACGCCGTCACGCTCGTCGGCGTAGGCGGGGAGCGTGATGGCACGCAGCTCCCCGTCGAGCATGCTGCGGAGCTCGGTCGCGAGCTGGCGCATCTCCCGCAGCCCGAGGGCGTCGTCGGTCACGAGGTTGTCCGAGACCCGGTCCACGACGCGCACGAGCCGTCGCGGATCGGCGAAGGTCCGGGCGGAGGCGACCTCGTCGAAGAGCGCGCGCAGGAACTGCTGCTGGCGGTCTATCCGGCGGAAGTCGCCGCGCGCGCCGGCCCGCGACCGCACGAAGGCGAGCGACTCCGTCGGCCCGACGTCGTGGCAGCCGGCGGCGAAGTCCGCGCCCGCCCGCCGGTCGGAGAGCGGCTCGTCGAGGCAGATCTCGATCGTGCCGACCGCGTCGACGGTCTCGAGGAAGCCGGATATCGGGACCTCGACGTAGTGGTCGATCCCGACCTCGGAGATCGACTCGACGATCCGCACGAGGAGGTCGGGACCACCGCGGGCGAGTGCGCCGTTGATGCGGCCGGATCGTCCGTCGGGGTCCGTGACGCGGAGGTCGCGGGGGATCGAGACGACCGTGGCGCTCTCGTCGTCGGGTCGCAGCTGTACGAGGAGGATCGTGTCCGCCTGGTGGAGATCGTCGAAGTCCCCGAGCGACAGCTGGCGACGCTCCGCCGGGGTGAAGTCGTCCCGGCTGTCGGTGCCGACGACGAGGACGTTCATCGCGTCCTCGACCCCCTCGGACGCCTCGGCCGGCCTCTCCAGGGCCGGGATCGTCTGGCGATCGATCTGGCGCTCCGCGTGCATCCACAGGGCGACGGAACCGACCCCGATGACGAGCACGAACAGACCGAGCCCCGCGAGCGCTGCACGGAGGATCGTGCGGCGCCGGCGACGGCGCCGTCTGTCACTGCGGCGCGACCGCGCCGTGAGCCGATCCGGGGACATCCTCGCACCACGCTACCGACCGGGGGCCGGGCGTCCAGACACGTGCACCGAACGCACGACGGTGACGGAGCGGGCACCGCGACCTTGGGCACGGCCATCGGTCGGGGTTAGGCTCGTCCCCGGGCCGGATGACCCACCCGCGGCTGCCGTTGACAGGTCCGCGGGCGCCGCCGCATCCGCGTCGACGGCCAGACCGGTCCGACCGGGACCATCCCGCCCGCCAGGACCGTCCCACCCCCGGACCGGAGGGACCGAGCACCGTGACGCTCTCCGCTGACGAGGTCCGCTACGTCGCGTCGCTGGCCCGGCTCGCCCTCGACGACGACGAGATCGAGCGTCTCGCCCCGCAGCTGAGCGCGATCCTCGAGTACGCCGAGCAGGTCGGCGAGATCGTCGCCGAGGAGGTGCCGCCGACCGCGCACCCGTACCCGCTCCAGAACGTCCAGCGCGAGGACACGCCGCGCACCTCGGTCGATCGAGCGGACCTCCTCGCGGCTGCGCCGGAGGTCGACGAGGAGCGCTTCGTCGTGCCGCGGATCGTCTCGGAGGAGGCCTGATGGCGTCGTCCGACGCCGGGACGGACGGCGCGGGAGACCTCATCCGTGCGTCGGCCGCCCGTCTGTCGCGCCTGCTGGCCGACGGGGAGGTATCGGCCCGCGAGCTGGTGGACGCACACCTCGCCCGCATCGCCGCGGTCGACGGCGACGCGGACGCTCCGGGACCGGGGGACGTCCACGCCTTCCTCCACGTCGCCGCGGACCGTGCCCGCGCACACGCCGACGACATCGACCGGCGGCGTGCCGGCGGTGACGCTCTCGGTGCGCTCGCCGGGGTGCCGCTCGCGCTGAAGGACGTGTTCGTCACCCGGGGGGTGCCCACGACCTGCGGGTCGCGGATCCTCGAGGGGTGGGTCCCCCCCTACGACTCCACCGTGGCAGCGCGGTTGCGTGAGGCTGACGTCGTCGTGCTCGGCAAGACCAACATGGACGAGTTCGCGATGGGATCGTCGACCGAGAACTCGGGCTACGGGACGACCCGCAACCCGTGGGACCTCGATCGCATCCCCGGTGGCTCCTCCGGGGGATCGTCCGCAGCGCTCGCCGCACTGATGGCGCCCCTCGGCCTGGGGACCGACACCGGCGGTTCGATCCGTCAACCGGCGGCGGTGACCGGGACCGTCGGCATGAAGCCGACCTACGGACAGGTGTCGCGCTACGGGCTGATCGCCTTCGCCTCCAGCCTCGATCAGGCCGGCCCTATGGCGCGCACCGTCGAGGACGCGGCGCTCCTGCACCGCGTGATCGCCGGCCACGACCCGCTGGACTCGACCTCCATCCCCGAGGAGCCGCCGGACGTGCTCGCGACGCTGCGCGACGGCGTCGACGGGCTCCGCGTCGGCGTCGTGACCGAGCTCCAGGGGGAGGGGTACGAGCCGGGGGTCGAGCGACGCTTCGCCGAGGCGCTCGACCGCCTGTCGGACCTCGGCGCCGATGTGGTCGAGGTCTCCCTGCCGCACGCGCCGTACGCGCTGCCCGCGTACTACCTCATCGCGCCCTCGGAGGCCTCGAGCAACCTGGCCCGCTACGACGGGACCGCGTACGGGGTCCGCATCGACGCAGCGACGGCCGAGGAGATGAACGCGGCCACGCGCGCAGCCGGGTTCGGTGACGAGGTGAAGCGGCGCATCATGATCGGCACCTACGCCCTGTCCGCCGGGTACTTCGACGCCTACTACCTCCAGGCCAGCCGGGTGCGCACGCTGGTCCGCCGCGACTTCGACGAGGCCTTCGACCGAGCGGACGTCCTCGCCTCGCCGACCTCGCCGAACGCGGCCTTCCCGATCGGTGAGCGGGCCGACGACCCGATCGCGATGTACCTCAACGACGTCGCGACGGTGCCGGCGAACCTCGCCGGCCTCCCGGCCATCTCCGTCCCGTCGGGGTTGGACGACCGCGGGCTGCCGGTCGGGCTCCAGCTGATGGGGCCGGCGCAGCGCGAGGACCTGCTGCTCCGGGTCGCGTGGGCCTTCGAGGCCGACCTCGGCTTCGATGCGGTCCCCCGGGGAGACAACGCCGTGGAGGTCCCGTCATGAGCGCAGCGACAGGCCGGAACGGGTCGCAGGGAACCGAGTGGGAGCTGGTCGTCGGGCTCGAGGTCCACGTCGAGCTGAACACGGCGACGAAGATGTTCTGCGGCTGTCGGACCGACTTCGGGGCGCCACCGAACACGCGCGTCTGTCCGGTCTGCTCGGGTCAGCCCGGTTCGCTCCCGGTCGTGAACGCCGAGGCCGTCCGATCCGCCACCCGGCTGGGCCTCGCGCTCAACTGCGACATCGCCGAGCGGTGCGTGTTCCACCGCAAGAACTACTTCTACCCGGACCTGCCGAAGAACTACCAGATCAGCCAGTACGACGTCCCGCTCTGCTCGGGCGGGTGGCTGGAGGTCGAGACCGACGAGGGCCGCAGCCGCGTCGGCATCGAACGCGTCCACATGGAGGAGGACACCGGGAAGATGGAGCACCGCGGGGGGCGCGGTCGCCTGCACGGCGCTGACCGGTCGCTGGTGGACTACAACCGCGCCGGCATCCCGCTGCTCGAGTGCGTCTCGGACCCGGACATCCGCAGGCCCGAGGAGGCGCAGGCCTACCTCCGGGAGCTGCAGGCGATCGTCCGGACGCTGGGCATCTCCGACGCGAAGATGGAGGAGGGGTCGATGCGCTGCGACGCGAACGTCTCCGTGCGTCGTCCCGGCGACCCCTACGGGACGCGCTGCGAGATCAAGAACCTCAACTCCGTGCGCTCGCTCGGGCGGGCGATCGCGTTCGAGGCGGAGCGGCAGGTCCACCTGCTGGAGGCCGACGACACGATCGTCCAGGAGACCCGTCACTGGGACGAGGAGCGGGGTCGCACGGAGACCCTCCGTCGCAAGGAGGGCATCACCGACTACCGGTACTTCCCCGACCCCGATCTGGTCGCGGTGGTCAACGCCGCGGAGCGGGTCGATGCCCTCCGTGCCACCCTCCCCGAGCTGCCGGCCGAAGCCCGTGCGCGTCTCACCGGAGACGGCGTCGACCCCGGTCACGCCGAGACGATCGTGTCCGCATCGCTCGTCGGCTGGTTCGACGGCGCTGTGGACGCCGGGGCACCGCAGCGGGAGGTGGTGAACTGGCTCACCGGACCGGTGCTCGCCGAGCTCAACGAGCGCGGCGCCTCCGCGACCGCGAGCGGGGTGGACGGGACCCACCTGGCGGAGCTGCTCGCGATGATCGATGAGGGCCGGCTGTCCAACAACCTCGCCAAGGAGGTGCTCGCGGGGGTCTTCGACGCGGACGGTGGGCGACGGCCGGCGGAGGTCGCTGCCGAGCGCGACCTGGAACAGATCTCCGACGAGGGCGAGCTGGCCGAGATCGTGGAACGCGTCATCGCCGACAACCCGGACGTGGTCGACAAGATCCGCGGGGGGGCGGACAAGGCGATCGGGGCGCTCGTCGGTCAGGTGATGCGCGAGACCCAGGGGCAGGCCGA
>CAZADJ010000061.1:8126-12841 GCA_964483845.1 uncultured Actinomycetota bacterium
GGCCACCACTCCTGCCGGTACCATCGCGCACCGTGCCCGCTGACCCCGCCGCGGCTCGAGCCCCCGGCACGGGTGTCCACGCGCGGACGGGGCTCCCGCGGGGGTGAGCGTCATCGAAGCGGACGGGAGCCGTCGCACCGTGCTCGAACAGGTCAACTCGCCCCAGGATCTGAAGGCGCTGCCGCTCGAACGTCTGCCGGAGCTGGCCGAGGAGATCCGTGGCTTCATCGTCGACGCGGTCGCGCGCACGGGCGGTCACCTCGGATCGAACCTCGGGGCGGTCGAGCTGACCCTGGCGCTGCACCGGGTGTTCGAGTCACCAGACGATGCGCTGCTCTGGGACACCGGACACCAGGCGTACGTGCACAAGATCCTGACCGGCCGACGTGATCGCTTCGACGAGCTGCGGCAGGCCGGCGGCCTGTCCGGCTACCCGTCGCGAGCGGAGTCCCGCCACGACTGGATCGAGAACAGCCACGCGTCCACCGCGCTCAGCTACGCGTTCGGCCTCGCCCAGGCGTGGCGCGGCCGGGACGACGCGGGCACCGTCGTCCCCGTCGTCGGTGACGGTGCGCTCACCGGTGGGATGGCGTACGAGGCGCTGAACAACATCGGGCACGAGAGCCTGCCGATCGTCATCGTCCTGAACGACAACGGCCGCTCCTACGCCCGGACGGTGTCGCGCTTGAGCTACCCGGTCTCCCGGCTCCGCCTCCACCCCGGCTACCGCTCCTGGCGTCGTCGCATGGATCGTGCACTTGCCAGCGTGCCGGTCGCCGAGCGGCTCGCGGACGCCGGGATCGAGGCGGTGAAGACGGCCGTGTCCGAGGCGCCGACGCTCCAGTCCTTCGTCGAGGCCCTCGGTATCCGCTACGCGGGGCCGACGGACGGCCATGACGTCGGCGCGCTCGAGCGCGCGCTGCGGGACGCCCGGCGGCACGAGGGCCCGGTGCTCGTCCACGTGCTCACCGAGAAGGGCAAGGGCTACGAGCCGGCGGAGACCGATCCGGAGAAGAAGCTGCACGACACCTCCGCGTTCGACATCGCGACCGGCCGCAGCCTGAAGGACAAGCCGCGTTCCTGGACCCAGGTGTTCAGCGAGACGCTCGTCGACATCGCCGACGAGCGGGAGGAGGTGGTGGCGCTCACCGCGGCGATGCCGGGGTCCACGGGTCTGCTGCCGCTCGCTCGACGTCATCCCGACCGCGTCCTCGATGTCGGCATCGCCGAGCAGCACGCGGTCACGGCCAGCGCCGGGTTGGCGATGGGCGGCCGCATCCCGGTCGTCGCCGTCTACTCGACGTTCTTCAGCCGGGCGTTCGACCAGTCCAACCTGGACGTCGGTCTCCACGGTGAGCACGTCGTGTTCGTCTTCGACCGCTCCGGGATCACCGGTTCCGACGGCCCGTCGCACCACGGGATCCTGGACCTGGCGCTCTGCCTACGCATCCCCGCGATGACGGTGCTCGTCCCCTCGTGCGCCGAGGAGCTGGAGGGGATGCTGCGCCTGGCGATGGACCTGCAGGGCCCGGTCTCGATCCGCTTCCCGAAGGGCGCGACCGTCTCGCTCGGTGCGGCCGGCGACGGCCTCGGGGCACGCCGCCTGCGGCAGGGAGACGACGCCTGTCTGATCGCGATCGGGGACCGGCTGGAACCGGCACTCGAGGCGGCGGAGCACCTCGCCCGGGACGGCGTCGAGGTCGCCGTCTGGGATCCGCGCTCCATCCGCCCGGCGGACGCCGCGCTCATCGAGGCGGCCGGGCGGGCCCCGCTCGTCGTCACGGTCGAGAACGGCGTCGTGAGCGGTGGTGCGGGCTCGTACCTCGCGGACCGGATCTCCGAGCGCGTCGGCCCGATGTCCGCCCCGCCCGTGCGCCGGCTCGGCGTGCCCGACAGCTACCTGCCGCACGGTTCGGTCGACCGCATCCTCGCCGAGCTCGGGCTGGACGCCACCGGGATCGCGGCTGCGGTCCGCAAGGAGCTGCGCGGCTAGCCACGCGCCCCCGCTGTGTGCGCTCCCCACGCGCGCGGTGGGGCGGGCGAGCGCTGCGCGCCCGAACCCGTCCGTCGCCCTTCCCCGCCGCCCGCTCCGCCGTTAGCCTCGCCGACAGGGTGTCGGCGGGGGGCCGACCCCCGCTGGACCGGAGGGCTGCATCGGAAGGGGAGCCTGTGGAAGCGAGGGACGTGGTCGAGGCGTGGCTCGGGGCGTTCAACCGGCACGACGCCGACGGGTGCGCGGCGATGTGCGCGGACGACGTCCGTTTCGTGGCCGGTGGTGGCCGGGAGATCGTCGATGGGCGGCACATCTTCGCCACCGATCTGAAGCTGGCGTTCGAGCACTGGGAGCGTTGGACGCTCACCCCGAACCGCTGGACCTGCGAGGACGACCGCGTGGTCGTCGAGGTGCACAACTACGCGGTCTGCGGTGAGACCGGCAAGCTCCGCGAGACCGACGACTGCATCGTGTTCCTCGTGGACACGGGCAGGATCGTCGAGATGGACTTCTACTTCGACTCGGCCGCCACCCGCGACGCCAACACGAGGGAGACCATCGTCCTCACCGAACCTGCGTTCGCCTGACCGACCTCGGGTGGGCGCCCCGGTCGCGACGACCCGTCGCCGACCCTGTGCGCAGACCGCGCGCGTTTGACCTCGATCGCCCGGTGCGCCACGATGCGGGCCGTCCGACCGGCTCGATCGGACCGTTGAGGAGCGAGACGTGCGCGCACAGGGAGACGAGGTGAGACCGACCGCGACCGCACCGGTGAGCGACGCCGAGCGTCGTCGCCGCGCGATCGTGCTCGTCGTCGTTCCCTAGCGCGCGTTCGATCTCGGACGCGCGAACCTCCCGGGACGGGAGGTTCGAGTCTTTCCGGGGTCGGTGGACGGGCCGGCGCCGGACGGTGACGACACGGAGGCACACCATGCAGGTGACCGGGGCCCAGGCGGTCATGAAGAGCCTCGAGGCGCTCGGTGTCGAGGTCGTGTTCGGGTACCCGGGCGGGGCGATCCTGCCCGCCTACGACCCGCTCATCGAGTCCAGCGTCCGCCACGTGCTGGTCCGCCACGAGCAGGGGGCGGCGCACATGGCCGAGGGCTACGCCCACGCCACCGGGAAGATCGGGGTGTGCATGGTGACGTCCGGGCCGGCCGCGACGAACCTCGTCACCGGGCTCCAGGATGCCCACATGGACTCGGTCCCGATCGTGGCGATCACCGGTCAGGTCCCGATGGGTGCGGTCGGGTCCGACGCCTTCCAGGAGGCCGACGTCACCGGCATCACGATGCCGTGCACGAAGCACAACGAGCTGGTGATGGCTCCCGAGCGTGTCCCAGCGGCGATCAAGGAGGCCTTCCACCTCGCAGGCAGCGGACGACCCGGCCCGGTGCTGGTCGACCTGCCGAAGGACGTGCTGAACGCGACGTTCGAGTGGGAGTGGCCGGAGCAGCTCGACCTGCCCGGCTACCGCCCCACCGTCCGCGGCCACGGCAAGATGGTCCGGGAGGCGGTGAGCCTCATCTCGGAGAGTCGCCGGCCGGTCGTCTACGCGGGCGGTGGGATCATCCGCGCCGGGGCGCACGAGGAGCTCCGCCAGCTCGCCGAGCTGCTCGAGCTCCCCGTCGTCACCACGCTGATGGCACGGGGAGCGTTCCCCGACGACCACCCACTACAGCTGGGCATGCCCGGCATGCACGGCCGGTGGACCGCGGTGACCGCGCTGCAGGAGGCCGACCTGCTGGTGGCGCTCGGGACCCGCTTCGACGACCGTGTCACCGGCAAGCTGGACGGCTTCGCTCCGCACGCGCGGGTGATCCACGTCGACATCGACCCGGCGGAGATCGGCAAGAACCGCGCGGTCGACGTGCCGATCGTCGGGGACGCGAAGGTCGTGATCGGCCAGATCGTCGAGCAGGCGCGCAAGCGTGGTGACGAGGCGAAGCCCGACACCCGGGCGTGGCGCGAGCAGCTCGAGGAGTGGGAGGAGGAGCACCCGCTCCGCTGGGAGCAGGACGACGAGGGTCCGATCAAGCCGCAGACCGCGATCCGCGCGATCGCTGACCGCTTCGGCCAGGACGCGATCTACGTCTCCGGAGTCGGCCAGCACCAGATGTGGGCATCCCAGCTGCTCTCCTTCACGCAGCCGAGGACCTGGATCAACTCCGGGGGGCTCGGCACGATGGGCTTCGCGGTCCCCGCGGCGATCGGCGCGAAGGTCGGCCGCCCGGACCAGCGGGTCGTCGCGATCGACGGCGACGGCTGCTTCCAGATGACCATGCAGGAGCTCGGTACCGCCGTGCAGCACGACATCCCCGTGGTCTTCTGCGTGCTCAACAACGGCTCGCTCGGCATGGTCCGCCAGTGGCAGGAGCTGTTCTACGACGCCCGCTACTCCGAGGTGGATCTCCCGTCCGACACCCCCGATCTCGTGAAGCTGGCCGACGCCTACGGCATCCGTGGACTGCGGGCGGCCACGGTCGACGATCTCGGTCCGGTGCTCGACAAGGCCTTCGAGATGAGCGACGAGTCGGTGCTCATCGACCTGCGGGTCGATCCGACCGAGAAGGTCTTCCCGATGGTGCCCGCGGGGTGCAGCAACGACGAGATCATCGAGTCGGCCGACGAGTGGTACGAGCGGCAGGGTGCCGACACGCTCCCCGACGCCGCCCACGAACCGGAGGCCGGCTGATGGCCGGCCGGAGGCACGGGCCAGATC
>CAZADJ010000062.1:0-12787 GCA_964483845.1 uncultured Actinomycetota bacterium
GTCCTGGAGGCGGGGGCGGGAATCGAACCCGCGCGTAAGGGCTTTGCAGGCCCCTGCCTTACCACTTGGCTACCCCGCCGGGAGCAACGCCGTCACCCGGAGGCGACGGCGGCACCGTGAGCGTACCCAACCCCAGACCGGCAGCACGAACGCCGACGCGACACCAGCCGTGGACTCGTTCGTTGGAGGAGGTGGCGGCGGCACATCGCTACGCTCCGCCGCTCCGGTCCGGGAGGGGAACCGTGTCCGCACCACGCCGCCGTCCACGTCCGCTCACACGTCGGGAGTTCCTGCGTCGAGCCGCCGCGATCTCCGCGATCGCCGCTTCGTCGACCGTCTGGACCCCCGCGCGCCGTGAGGCGTTGGCGCAGACCGACGGGACCGCCGCCCACCCGGAGGGCACGACGCTGGAGCGCTTCATCTGGTTCGAGGGCACCGACGGCGAGCTGACCGCGCCCGGCAGCTACACGCCGCTCCGCTACTACGCACCCGGCTGGCCGATCGAGATCCGCACCGAGCTCGCCGAGCCGCAGTCCGGCCGGGAGGACCGCCGGGAGCCGCTCGTGGCCTTCTCCCACGGCACCGACTACCAGTTCCCGGACGCGCAGAGCCCCGCCCGGGTCGAGTTCCTCGCCCGCTACGCGGACGAACCGACGCCGAGCTTCCTGTCGTCCGCGCAGCGCCCACAGGAGGCCATGATCGTTCAGGCCTGCGAGGCGCTCCACCGCCAGCTGCGCAGCGTCGGGGTCGGTCCGGTGACGGGACGGCGGCTCGACTTCGCGATCGCGACCGGCGACAACTACGACAACAAGCAGTCCAACGAGCTCGACTGGTTCATCACGCTGATGAACGGTGGCGCGGTGGCGCCGAACAGCGGGGCCCCGGACGCCTTCGAGGGCGTCCAGAACTTCGACGGCGAGCACTACGACGACTGGTACTACCACCCGGATCCGGACATCGACACCGGGCCGCTCGGCGGCGGGCCCGAGGAGCGCGACAACTTCGTGCGCCGCGGCTACCCCGACTACCCGGGGATCCTCGAGGCGGCGATCCAGGAGTTCACGGCCACCGGGCTCGGGATGCCCTGGTACCAGACCTACGGGAACCACGACTCCCTCGTCCAGGGCAACGAGCGTGTCAACGACGCGTACGCCGCGGTCGCGGTCGGCTCCGAGAAGGTGCTCCACCCTGCGGACGGGCTCCCGTTCGCCGGCTCCCCCGGCACCTGGTGGCGCGCGTTCATGGAGCAGGACCCCGATGCGGTCGCCATCTACGCGTCGCTGCCCGCGATACAGGTCACGCCCGACGAGGACCGTCACTTCATCTTCGACCGCGAGTACGTCCAGCGTCACCTCGATTCGCCGGGCGGTCCCGCCGGCCACGGGTTCGACGAGTGGAACCTCGACACGATCTACCTCTACTACACCTTCGACATCGGGCCGAGCGTCCTCGGCATCTCCCTGGACACCTGCGCCCCGCTGGGCGCGAACGGAGCCGTCGGCGACGCGCAGATGGACTGGCTCGAGGAGCGCCTGATCGAGGCGCACTCGCACTACTTCGATCCGGACGGCAACGAGGTCACGACCGGCAACGAGGACCGCCTCGTCCTCGTCTTCGGCCACCACCGCTTCGCGAGCATGGGCCTCGAGGGCCAGGGGGCGATGCAGAACCCCCGCCAGATCGGCGGCCCGGACGACGACACGGACGCGCCCGGAGCGTTCCGCGGGCCGGACGGCTACGTCTACCGCTTCGAGCAGCAGCACGGCGCTGGTGAGCTGCAAGCGCTCCTGCACCGCTTCCCGAACGTCATCGCGTACGTCAACGGCCACAGTCACCTGAACGCCATCGCCGCGTACCCGGACACCTCGGGACGGACGGCGGGGTTCTGGGAGATCACGACGTCCGCGATCCTGGACCCACCGCAGCACGGACGCATCATCGAGGTGGTGGACAACCGGGACGGGACACTCTCGCTCTTCACCACGCTCGTCGACCACGCCGGGGACCCCGGCACCGCGGGTTCCTACGACACGTTGTCACTCGCGTCGATCTCCCGCGAGCTCGCGTTCAACGACTACCAGGCCGGCGTCGAGGGCAAGATCGGTGGTGCGGGTGACCGGAACACCGAGCTGCTCCTCCCCGCACCCTTCGAGCTCTTCCCCACCCCGGAACGCGAGGAGGATCCGGCCGTCGAGCCCGATGACCCGCCGCTCCCCGCCACCGGCGGTGGTGCCCTCGCCGGCCTCGGGGCTGCGGCCCTCGCGGGCGCGATCGCGCTCCGCAACCGTCGGCCGGACGACGAGGAGGGACGGTCCGGCTGACCTGCCGTGCCGTCCCCGGGCCGTCGCACCGACCGCCGGCGCAGCACGCGGGACGTGGGGGACGCCGCGCCCGCCGTCACGGGGTCGTGCGCGGCCCCTCGCTCCCGAACGCCCTCCCGCCACCGTGCCGGAACCACGCCGTCGCGTACGCACCGCCGAGCAGGCCGACGTAGGTCACGAGCGCGGCCCACTTCCAGCGGCTCCACACACCCCCGCGCTGCCGCGGGTCGACGCCCACCCAGCGGCCCCGACGGGTGATCCGCTCGGCCAGCGGTCGGTCCGGTCCCCACCGGGGCTCGAGCCGGGATCGCGGGTCCCAGTCGATCGGCACGTCGCGGCCCGGCTCGTCCGCCCAGGCGCTCACGGGCGACCTCCACCGACGTCCGAGCGTCGCCCCGCCGGTGACCGCTCGGACCGTCTCACGTCGCGACCCAGATGTGCTTGGTCTGCGTGTACGCCTCGATCGCGTGCTTGCCGAGCTCGCGGCCGAACCCCGACTGCTTGTACCCGCCGAAGGAGACCGCCGTGTCGAACTCGCCGTACGTGTTGATCCAGATCGTCCCCGCCTCGATCCGGTCGGCGACGCGGTGGGCGCGCCCCAGATCGCTCGTCCAGATCGACGCGGCGAGGCCGTAGGGCACGTCGTTGGCGACCGCGACCGCCTCGTCCTCGTCGTCGTAGGTCTGCACCGCCAGGACCGGCCCGAAGATCTCCTCCTGCGCGATCCGCATGCTGCGGTCCACGCCGTCGAAGACGGTCGGCTGGTAGAAGAAGCCCGACCCGTACTCCTCGACCCGGTCGCCGCCGGTGACCAGCTCGGCGCCCTCATCCCGACCGACGTCCACGTACTCGGAGACGCGGTCGAAGTGCTCGCCGGTGACGAGCGGGCCCATGCGCACACCCTCGTGCCACCCCGGCCCGACCGTCGTCTTCTGCGCGTACGTCGCCACGCGGTCGACCAGCTCGTCGTGGACCTCGGCGCTGACCACGAGACGCGACCCGGCCGTGCACACCTCGCCCGCGTTGTAGAAGATCGCGAACGAGGCCCGCTTCGCGACCAGGTCCAGGTCGGCGTCGTCGAAGACGAGGAACGGCGACTTGCCGCCGAGCTCGAGGGTGACCCGGTGGAGGTTGTCCGCCGACGACCTCATGATCTGCCTGCCGACCTCGGTCGATCCGGTGAACGCGACCTTGTCGACGTCCGGGTGGTCGACGATCGCCGCGCCGGTCACGTCGCCGACGCCCTGGACGAGGTTCGCCGCCCCGTCGGGCACGCCCGCCTCGGCGAGCAGTCGCAGCAGCCAGACGGCCGACAGCGGCGTCTGCTCGGCGGGCTTCAGCACCACGGTGTTCCCGAAGGCGAGCGCCGGCGCGACCTTCCACGCCGCCATCAGGAACGGGAAGTTCCAGGGGATGATCTGTCCGCAGACCCCCACCGGCTCCCGCCGCGAGTAGACGAAGCGCTCCGCTCGGGTCGGGAGGGTCTCGCCGTAGGCCTTGTCGACCCAGCCGCTGAAGTACCGGAAGCAGTCCGACGCCTGCATCATCTCGGCCTTCGCGTGCCCGAGCGGCTTGCCGTGATCGAGCGTGTCCACCCACGCGAGATGCTCCGCGTCCCGTGCTATCAGGTCCGCCACCTTCCCGAGGATCCGGGACCGCTTCGCCGGCGGCAGCCCGCTCCAGCGACCGTCGTCGAACGCCTCCCGCGCGGCGGCGACCGCGTCGGCGACGTCCTCCGGGGTCGCCTGGGGGATGTCCGCGAGCGTCTCCTCGGTCGCCGGGTCCACCGCCGGGAAGGTCTCGCCGCCGGACGCCGCTGGACGCTCCTCCCCACCGATCACCAGCACCCCGGCGCCGTCGATGTACTCGCGCACCTCGCTCGGGATCTCACGGCCGGTCGCCACGTCTGTCGCTGCCACGTCTCGGCTCCTCGGTCGGCGGGAAGGGATCTCGACACCGAGCGTACTCGTCACCGTGTCCCGCGAGCCCGCCGGGAGGTACAGGATCACCGATCCTCGCCCCGGAGCGCCGCGAGCAGCCGTCGGTAGCTCTCGAACCGCGTCGGGTGGATCCGCTCCCCCACGAGCGCGGGTGCTTCACACCCCGGCTCCTCGTCGTGCATGCAGCCCGGGAGCTCGCAGTCGAGATCACGCAGCTCGGGGAACGCCCACCAGAGATCCTCCGGCGGGAGGTGACCGATGCCGAACGACCGGACGCCGGGGGTGTCCACGAGCCACGTGTCCTCGACCTCCGGCACCCGCATCGCCCGGGGGCTGACGGTGGTGTGACGACCGCCGAGCCGGCCGAGGTCGGCGACCTCGCGCTGCGCGCCCGGGACGAGCCGGTTGAACAGCGACGACTTCCCGACCCCGGAGCGGCCCGACAGCACCGACCACCGACCGGCGACGAGACCCCGCAGATCGTCCAGGCCCTCCCCCGTCTCCGCACTGGTCCGCACCACCGTGTAGCCGAGCGCCCGGTAGCGGTCGAGCACCGCTGCGTGCTCCCCCGGGTCGAGGAGGTCGAGCTTGTTGAGGCAGAGCGCCGCGTCCAGACCGCCGGCCACCGCCGCGGCCAGCACCCGATCGGCGAACCGGGCCCCGGGCTCGGGCTCCTCGGTCGCCAGCACCACCACGACGAGGTCCACGTTGGCCGCGACCGGGCGCTCCTCGTCCATGCTGTCATCGGCGGTCCGCATGAGGACCGTCTCGCGCACGAGCCGGTCGACGATCCTCGCGGTGTCCGTCTCCCGGCGCGGGAGCCGCAGACGGACCCGGTCGCCGACCACGACCTGCTCGCCGCGCATCGAGCCGCCGTAGACCGCCTCCAGCTCGCGGCCGTCCACCACCACGTCGACCCAACCCTTGTGCAGCCCGACGATCCGGCCGACCGGTTGGTCGTCGTGTCGGCTGTGATCGTGCTGCGGGCGCGAACGGGGAGGCGGAGGGAGCTCCTCGTCCTCCCACTCCGCCTCGATCGCTTCGAGGTCGATACCCGACACGCCAACCATTATCGTGGGCGCCCTGTCGTCACGCCGGGGGTCGTAGGTGGAGGAGTACGCAGCGGCGGCCGTCGAGGCCGCACTCGCCGCAGGTGCACGCTACGCGGACGCGCGCACGGTCGTCACGCGCGAGGAGCTGGTCGAGGCCCGCAACGGTGAGATCGAGCAGTTCGACGCTCCCGAGCAGGCGGGTGTCGGCGTGCGTGCCCTCATCGGGTCCTCGTGGGGGTTCTTCGCGACGAGCGACCTCGACAGCCTCGGTCCCTCCCGGCACGCCGGCGAGCAGGCCACCGCGATCGCCCGCGCCTCCGAGGCGGTCCCGGGCTCGCCGCTCGAGCTCGCCGACGTGGAGGTCGCCGAGGACACGTACGAGACCCCGCACGACGAGGACCCCTTCTCGGTCTCGCCGTCGGAGAAGGCCGACCTCCTGGTCGCCGCGACCCGGACCATGTCCGACGTCGACGGGATCCGGGTCGCCGAGGGCCACCTGCGCTTCTGGGACACCGAGAAGACGTTCGTATCCAGCCAGGGCCACCGCATCTCCCAACACCTCGTGGAGTCGGGCGGCGGGATCGCCGCGACCGCGGTCGGCGAGGACGAGACCCAGCGCCGCTCGTACCCGCAGTCGTTCGGCGACTACCGCACCGGCGGCTACGAGGTCATCCGCGGCTACGACCTCGCCGGGAACGCCGGGCGCATCGCCGAGGAGGCGGTCGCCCTGCTGTCCGCGCCGGAGTGCCCGTCGGGGACGACCGACGTGATCCTCGAGGGCAGCCAGCTCGCGCTGCAGATCCACGAGTCGGTCGGGCACGCCATCGAGCTCGACCGCATCCTGGGCTGGGAGGCGGCGTTCGCGGGAACCTCGTTCCTGGAGCTCGATCGCCTCGGCGAGATGCGCTACGGCTCTGAGCTGATGAACATCACGGCCGACGCGACCATCCCGGGCGCGCTCGGGACGTTCGGCTACGACGACGAGGGCACCCCGGCGCAGTCCGTGGACATCGTCCGCGAGGGCATCTGGGTCGGCGTCCTCTCCGGCCGCGACTCCGCTCACCTCGCCGGCCTGCCGCCCGGCGGGATGGTCCGGGGCGACGGCTTCAACCGCCTCCCGATGGTGCGGATGACCAACGTGGGGCTGCGGCCGGGCGACTCCTCCCTGGACGAGATCGTCGCCGCGACCGACGACGGCATCTACATGGCCACGAACCGGTCGTGGTCCATCGACGACAAGCGGCTCAACTTCCAGTTCGGCTGCGAGGTCGCCTGGGAGGTGCAGGACGGGGAGCTCGGGCGGATGCTGCGCAACCCGACCTACACCGGGATCACGCCGCGGTTCTGGGCGTCCATGGACATGCTCGCCGGCGGCGACGACTGGTACGCGTGGGGGACACCGAACTGCGGGAAGGGCCAGCCGATGCAGGTCGGGCACACCGGCCACCCGTCGGCGCCGGCGAGGTTCCGCGACGTCCGCGTGGGGGTCCGAGGGTGAGCCCACGACCGACACCGGCCGCGCACGCGACCGCGCACCCGCTGCCCGGAAGGCGAGACGCATGAGGGATCGACTGGACGGGATCTGCGAGCAGGTGCTCGATCGCGTCGGTGACCGCGCGGAGGCGGAGGTCTGGGTCGCGCAGACCCGGAGCGAGCTGACGCGCTTCGCCAACTCGTTCATCCACCAGCACGTCGGCGAGGAGACGATCGACGTCCGCGTGCGTCTCGTCGTCGACGGCAAGGTCGCCGCTGGATCCACCACGCGGTCCTCCGGCGATCACCTCGACGACCTCGTCGAGCGCGTCATCGCCGCCGCCGAGACCCACCCCGTCGACCCCGACTGGCCCGGGCTCGCACCCGCATCCGCCGTGGCCGACGGGGCGGTCGAGCCCCCGGCGCCCGATCCGGCCGCTCGCGCCGAGCAGGTCGCCGAGTTCGTGGCCGCGGACGAGGAGCTGCGCGCCGCCGGCTACTGCGACACCGAGGCGACGTGGGTGGCGTTCGCGAACAGCGCCGGGCAGCGTGCCTCGGGCTCGCTGGGCAGGTCGACCATCGACGGGATCCACCAGACGTCCTCGTCGGCGGGTTCCGGCCACCAGACGGCGGTCGGTGTCACCGAGCTCGACGGCGCGGCGGTCGGCGGACGGGCCGCCCGGTTGGCCCGACAGGGCGTGGACGCCACCGACCTCGAACCGGGACGCTACGAGGTCGTGCTGCGACCGGAGTGCGTCGCCACGATCGCGGTCTTCCTCGCCTCGTACGGCTTCAACGCGAAGCGGCACCTCGAGGGCCAGTCGTTCGCACAGCTCGGCGAGCAGCAGTTCGACCCCGCGATCTCGATCTGGGACGACGCGACCGACGAGCGCGCCATCGGACTGCCGTTCGACACGGAGGGCACCCCGAAGCAGCGTCTGGACCTCGTGCGGGAGGGCGAGACGGCGAACCTCGCGCACAACCGGCGCACCGCCGCGCAGGTGGGCGCGGCATCGACCGGTCACGCGCACATCGGCGACGAGTCCTGGGGGCCGGTCCCGCTGAACCTGTTCGTGGGCCGCGGCGATGGCGAACAGGAGCGCATGATCGCGGACGTCGAGCGCGGCGTGCTGGTCACCACGTTCAACTACTGCCGCATCCTCGACCCGAAGACCCAGGTGGTGACCGGACTGACCCGCAACGGCACCTTCCTCGTCGAGGACGGCGAGGTGACCCGTCCGCTGACGAACCTGCGCTTCACCCAGTCCTTCGTGGACGCTCTCTCGCCGGGTCAGGTGCTCGACGTGGGAGCCCGCCTACGGTTCGCCGACTCGGAGTTCGGGCCGGGGATCGTCGTCGCACCGACGCTGCGGTTGGCGGAGTGGAACTTCACGGGTGGCGCGAAGGGCTAGCTCCGCACGATCGCGGACCGAGAGGGCGTGGGGTGTCCCAGCAGCACAGCGACGAGCTCCGTCGTGAGCTCGGCTTCTGGGACGCCCTGACCATCGGTGTCGGCACCATGGTCGGCGCCGGCATCTTCCTCCTCGCGGGACCGGCCCTCGACCAGGCCGGGCCCGCCGCGATCTTCGCGTACGTCCTCGCCGGGCTCGTCTGCGTCGCCACCGCCGCGAACGCCGCCGAGCTCGCGACCGGGATGCCGACCTCCGGCGGCGCCTACTACTTCGTGTCGCGGGCCCTCGGGCCGGCGCTGGGTGCGATCTGCGGCGTCGGCATCTGGCTGTCGCTCACCGTCGCCATCGCCTTCTACCTGTTCGGGATGGGCGAGTTCATCGCCACGTTCACCCCGCTGCCCACGCTGCTGAGCGCGGCCCTCGGCGGTGTCGGGCTCACGGTCATCAACGTTATCGGCGCCCGTCAGTCGGGACGCACCCAGGTCATCGTCGTCGTCGCCCTCATCGTGATCCTCACCGGGTTCAGCGTGCTCGGTATGTTCCACGTCTCGCCAGCCCGCTACGAACCGTTCTTTCCCTTCGGGACGGGCGCGATCATGCCGGTCACCGCGCTCGTGTTCATCTCGTTCCTCGGCTTCGTGCAGATCGCGAGCGTCGCCGAGGAGATCGAAGACCCGGACCGCAACCTGCCGCGTACCCTGATCGGCTCCGTCGCGGTCGTCACCGCCATCTACCTCATCATCGTCCTGGTCATCGCCGGTGTGTTCGAGCAGGGGACGATCGCCGCCGTGGCCGATCCGCTCACATCCGCCGCGCGGTTCATGATCGGCGGGCCCGGGGCGGCCGCGATCATCGTCGCCGGCCTGCTCGCGACCCTCTCGTCCGCGAACGCCAGCATCCTGGCCTCGAGCCGCGTCAACCTCGCGATGGCGAGGGACCGGATGTTCCCGGGGTGGCTGGCGAGGATCCACGCCAAGCTGCTCACCCCCTACCGGGCCATCCTGTGCACCAGCATTCTCGCGCTCGCGATGCTCGCACTCGACAACCTCGAGCAGCTGGCGAAGATCGCCAGCTCCCTGCAGCTGTACAGCTACGCGGCGCTGAACATCGGCGTCGTGACCCTGCGGATCGCCGCGCCGGACTGGTACCGGCCGTCGTACCGGGCGCCCGGCTCCCCGGTCGTGCCGGTCCTCGCCGCGGTCGCCTGCCTCGCGATCATCGTGTACTCGGGTGCGCTCGCGCAGCTGGCGGTCCTGGTGGTCGTCACCGGCGCGCTCGTCTTCTACCTCGGGTGGGCCCGTCGATGGGTCGACATCCCGAACGCGCTCCCCGAGGTCCGCGTACGCTTCCAGGAGCGGGGCGTGGCCGCGGTGCTCGCGCCGGGGATCCGTCACGCCATCGCCCGCCGCACGGAGCTGACGACGGTGCGTCGAGAGATCGAGGTGTCCACGCCGCGCCGGGTGATGGTCGCGCTCGCCAACCCCGAGCACGAGGGCGACCTCATGAAGCTCGGTCGCCTGATCGCGACCGGCCGGGAGCACGGGGGCCGTGTCCTCGGCATCCACCTCGTCCGGGTCCCGCCCCAGACACCGCTCGCCGTCGCCCGCGACGCCTTCGACGCCCGCGGACCGATCGAGCGTGAGATCGCCGCGACCGCTTCCCTCTCGGAGTCACGGCCCGACCGGCCGACCGTCCGGCCCGTGGACGAGACCGAGGTGGACGCGATCACCGACGTCGCACACGACGTCTTCAGGGCGCTGATCTCCGAGGCGAGCGCGCGCGCCGACCTGCTCCTGATGGGTTGGCGCGGCGGGTTCAACGTCGGCCGCATCTACAACAGCCCGGTGCAGCGGATCATGGCCGAGGCGGAGGCGGACCTCGCCGTGCTGAAGGACCGCGGGCTGGCCGATCTCGACTCCGTTCTCATCCCGTGGGGGGGCGGGACCCACGCACGCGTCGGGCTCGAGATCGCGGTCCGCATCGCCGACACCACCGGTGCGACGGTGCACCTCCTCCGCGTCCTCACCGACCCGGTCGACGATGATGCGATCGAACGGGAGCGAGACCACCTCGACGAGGTCGTCTCCGCCCTCGGTGAGGACCTCCCCGAGGTCCACCACCACCTCGAGCGTGGCGACGACGTGACCGAGGTCATCCTCGCGCACGCGCGGGAGCACGATAACGGGCTGCTCGTGATAGGCGCCTCCCGCGAGTCGCGGCTCCGCAACGTCCTGTTCGGCTCCGTCCCCGACGTCATCGCCGACCGGGCTCCCTGCTCGGTCCTGATGGTCCGACGTCGGGAGACGGAGGACGCCCGGTAGTCTCCCGCGTCCGTTCCCCCACCAGCGAGCGGAGCCCGGCCCACGTGGACGAGAACGGCGCGAGCGGTCTCCGCCGGGAGCTGGGCTTCTGGGATGCACTGACCATCGGCGTGGGCACGATGATCGGCGCCGGAATCTTCCTGCTGGCCGGGGTGGCGGTGGAGCTCACCGGTCCCGGCGCGATCTTCTCCTTCCTGGTCGCCGCCGTCGTCTGCCTCATCACCGCGGCGAGCGTCGCCGAGCTCGCCACCGGCATGCCGACCTCGGGCGGTGACTACTACTTCGTGTCGCGGTCACTCGGCCCCGCACTCGGAGCGATCTCCGGGGTCGGCGTCTGGTTGTCGCTCACCGTCGCGATCGCCTTCTACCTCGTCGGCATGGGTGAGTTCGTCGCGCAGTTCACCCCGTTCACGCCGGTCCCCGTGGCGATCGTCGGGGGCGTGCTGCTCACCACGCTGAACGTCATCGGGGCGAAGGAGTCGGGACGCACACAGATCGTGATCGTGCTCGTGCTCCTCGCGATCCTCGTCGGCTTCATCGCGCTCGGCACGTTCAACCTCTCCGCCGAGAACTACGAGCCGTTCTTCCCGTTCGGGGCGGGTGCGGTCATGCCGACCACGGCGCTCGTGTTCGTCTCGTTCCTCGGCTTCGTGAAGATCTCCGCCGTGGCCGAGGAGATCGAGGATCCGGACCGCAACCTGCCACGGACCCTGATCGGCTCGGTTCTCCTGGTCACGGTGCTCTACGTCACCATCGTGCTCGTCATCGCCGGGATGTTCGATCAGCGCACCATCGTCGGCGTCCGCGACCCGCTCACCGCAGCGGCGCGCTTCATGCTCGGCGGACCCGGAGCCGCCATCATCATCTTCGCTGGGCTGCTCGCAACCGTCTCGTCCGCGAACGCGAGCATCCTCGCCTCGTCCCGGATCAACCTGGCCATGGCCCGCGACGAGATGTTCCCAGGCTGGCTCGCGCAGATTCACGAGAAGCTCCTCACCCCGTACCGGGCGATCATCCTCACCGGCGCGCTGGCGCTCGCGTTCCTCGCGGTCGAGAACCTCGAGGATCTCGCGAAGATCGCGAGCTCGCTGCAGCTGTACGCCTACGCCGCGCTGAACGTGGGATGCCTCTCCCTGCGGATCGCCGCTCCAGAGTGGTACCGACCGTCGTTCCGCACCCCGGGCTTCCCCTACGCGCAGATCGTCGCGGCGATCGCGTGCGTGGCGATCATCCTGTACTCGGGGCCGTTCGCGCAGATCGCCATCGCGGTGCTGATCCTGCTCAGCATCGGTTTCTACCTGGGTTGGGCGAAGCGCCGTGTCAGCATCGACCACGCACTACCCCAGCTGCGGACCCGACTCGCCGAGGGCGGGGTCGGCGCGGCGCTCGCCCCGAAGCTCCAGCAGGCGGTCGCCCGCCGCGCCGAGCGCGCGACCGCACGCCGCGACATCGACCCCTTCACGCCGCGGAGCGTCGTGGTGGCGCTGGCGAACCCGGCGCACGAAACGGATCTGCTCACGGTCGGACGCTTCATCGCCACGGGGCGGGACAACGGCGGCACGGTCGCCGGGGTCCACTTCGAGCCGATCCCGCGTCAGACGCCTCTGGCCGCCGCCAGGGAGAGCTTCGACGAGCGCGGGCTCATCGAGCGCGACATCGTGACGTCAGCGCTCGGTCCCGCCTCCGGCCCTGACGGGCCCGAGAAGCGACCGCTCGCGCAGACCGAGGTGGAGGCCGTCACCGACGTCGCACACGACGTCTTCGGCGCGCTGACCGACGAAGCGAGCCGCCGTGGGGATCTGCTGCTCATGGGCTGGCGTGGCGGTTTCAACGTCGGCCGTATCTACAACAGCCCGATCCAGCACGTCATGGCCGAGGTCGACACCGATTTCGCGGTCCTCAAGGACCGGGGCGTCGACCGGATCCGCTCGATCCTGATCCCGTGGGGCGGCGGCACGCACGCTCGCCTGGGGCTCGAGATCGCGATCCGGATCGCCGACGCGACCGGGGCATCTGTCGACCTCCTCCGCGTCGTCGGGATCGGCGTCGACGCCGGTGAGGAGCGTGAGCACCTCCGGTCCGTCGTCGACGCGCTCGGCGACGACCTGCCCGAGATCCGCTACCACATCCGGCACAGCGACCGGGTCGCCCAGGGCATCCTCGATCACGTCGAGGAGCACGACAACGACCTCCTCGTCATCGGCGCCTCCCGGGAGTCGGTGATCCGCAACGTGCTGTTCGGGTCGATCCCCGACGTCGTCGCCGACG
>CAZADJ010000063.1:0-12541 GCA_964483845.1 uncultured Actinomycetota bacterium
TCGAGGTGACGATGGGGATGCTCTCGTTGTCCGGGTCCAGCCCGAACCGGTACGCGGCCGCCGCCGTCGCGTACGCGACGAAGGCCAGCAGGACGGTGGAGAGCAGTCCGGCGAGGAGCACCAGGCCCACCACGGATCCCAACGCGGGGGGCGCGTAGCCGAAGATCCTCGCGGTCGCCCACCCGGTCACCCCGATCGCCGAGAACGCGAAGGTCGCGAACAGGAAGGCGACGGAGACGTCCAACGCGGCGACACGGCCGGGGATCGCCCGCGGCTCGATGAGGCCGAGGTGGAGCTTCGACCCGAGGCGGCTCGACAGGATCCCCCCGAGCGAGCCGCAGTTCGCGATGAACGACGGGATGATGATGAGCAGCACGGGGAACGCGATCCACTGCTCGATGCGGGCCTCGAGCACGGCACCGGCGAGCGCACCGAGCCCGGCCGCTGCGACCAGCGTGATCGCCGACTCACGGACGATCCGCCGCACGGTCGTGTCGGCGTGGACCCAGCCGAGGACCAGGGCCCACGCCCCCGCGCCCGTCAGCAGCAGCCCGAGGACCGCAGCGAGGAGCTCGAGGTCGACGAGCAGCGCGGCGAGCAGGAGGGCCGGGACGGTCAGGATGTCCCCCGCGACGGTCACGGTCGGTGCGCCGACATCATCCAGGTTCCAGTCGCGGCGCTGCGAGATCAGCGACAGCGCGATGGTGACGACCAGGAGGAAGATCGAGGCGAGGACCCCGCCGACGGTGGAGATGACGACGAGCTCCCAGACCGGGATCGGATCGAGACCGAACGCCGCACCGAACACCCACGCGAACACGGCGACGACGACGGACGTCGCCATCGTGAGCAGCGACGTCGCCTCGATCTGACGCCCCAGGAAGCTGTCGCGCCGGAGCTGCTCGTCGTACGTGCCGATGTGCAGCGCGGTCGCGAGCCGCGAGGCGAGCGCGCCGTACACGTTGCCGCGCATGGCGATGGCGGCCGGCACGAGCAGCAGCAGCCCCGGGAGTCGCGCGAGCGTCTCCTCGGCGGCGGCGAGCACCAGCCCCGCGACCATGCCCGTGACCGCAGTGGCCAGGATCGCGATGAGACCCCGGCGCAGTGCGGTGCGCTCGTCGCGCCAGTACCGGCCGACCTCGGCGGCCGGCATGCCCGCCGCGCGCAGGACGCGTACGACGACCCGCGGGATCCGTGGACGGACGGATCTCACAGCCAGACCTCGACCGCGTCGGCCTCGGCGACGCTGCGGTCGACACCGGCCGGTACCACCACGCTGTGGCGGCCGACGCGGAGCGGGCGGACGAGCGCCGGGAGCCACTCCTCGAGCGACGGTGAGCCGCTGACACCGAGCACGCCGTCGGTCCCCCATCGTCCGGAGGCCTCGAGCAGCTCGGCGTGGCTCAGGACGTCGCCGCCGATGTGGAGGGCCGGCGTGTCGGGTTCGGCGCCGGACGGCGGGGGTTCGTCGGGGAAGGCCTGCACGGCCACCGTCCACGGTTCCTCCTCGCCCTCCACGCTCGGAGAGCCGTCGGGCTCATCGCCCACCGTGAACACGGTTCCGGGCCGCTCCGCGTCGATCCGCCCGTCGGGCCCCGGCTCGACGACGGAGACCACGGCGTCCCCCGTCGCGACGACGGTCAGCCCGACCCACCAGGCCGCGAGACAGGCGGCGAGCGGTGCCCACCCGGGGGAGGCGTGGAGGAGGACGCGGTCCCCCGGTTCGGCGCCGAGCTCCACAGTGAGCAGGTGGGCGCCCTTCGCGGTCCAGCGCGCCAGCGAGGCGTAGCCCTGCTCGTCGCGGCGCTCCTCGCGGACGACCGCCACCGCCGGCCGGTGGCCGAGTCGGGAGGCGGTGACCCGGAGGGCGTCGGGGATGGTGTCGGCGCCGGACGGCGACCCGGGCGGTCCCCCGGGTGGTCCACCGAGCTGCAACCCCGCCCCTTCTCGGTCGCGTGCGAGCTGCCGAGGATCCGCGGTCCGATGCTAGCCTCGGCGCACGCTCCGGTCCCGTCCGGCCGTCACGATGGAGCCCCCCGCTGTCCTACCGCTCGTCCCCCTTCGTCTCGTCCCGACGCGCGACCCGCGACGGGTGGCGGCGCGTGCCCCGGGTCATCGCGACGGTCCTCGGGGTGGTCGCACTGGGGGCCGTGATCGCCGCCGGGGCCGCTCTCGTGTACGTCCACCTCAACGTCGAGCGCCTCCCGGTCGATCCCGGTGACCGTCCGACCGCTCTGGATGCGGTCGCGGACGACTACCGGTACACGGGACCGACGGTCCTCGTCGTCGGTCTGCGCGAGGGCGAGCTGGCGGACGCGGGCATCGTGATCCTGCGGGAGGACGCGGCTCCGGCCGCGATCGCCTTCCCACCCGAGCTGACCGTCGAGGTACCGGGGGTGGGACCGGCCCCGCTGCGGGCCGCGCACGAGCAGGGGCGCGGTGCGATGATCGACGCCGTCGTCGCCTACACCGGGATCCCGATCGAGCACCTCGTCGTCGTCCGGCTCGACGGACTGCCGGCGCTCGCCGGGACCGTCGGTGCGGAACCCTGTCTCGACGTGGACCTCGCCGTGGGGACCGCGGAGGCGATCACGACCCTGCGCCGGCCCCTGCGTGCGAAGCGGGCGTTCGACGCCGCGAGCGACGCCATCGCCGTGGACGGGCGTGTCGGGACCCTCACTGCGCTCCGCGCGGTGCGGGCGCTGCGCGACGCGGACCCGGCGGACGTGGAGCTCGTCGCGGTCCCGGCACGCGAGCACGAGGGCGAGGTCCGCGCCCACGTCGAGCCCGCGGAGACGCTGTTCCAGGCCGTGCGGACCGGGCGTCGGCTGCCGTCGCCGGAGGCCCTGGACGCCCCGACGACGCGGCCGGAGGACGTCACGGTCGAGGTGCTGAACGGCACGACGGTGCCGGGGCTCGCGGGCGACACGGCGACCGCGCTCGAGGAGGTGGGTTTCGCGGTCGCGGAGGTCGGCAACGCGGAGACCGACGAGGTCGAGCGGACCGAGGTCCGCCACGTCCCGGGCGACGAGGAGACGGCCGCGCTGGTCTCGGCCCACCTCCCCGGCAGTCAGCTCGTCGCGGCGGTCGACGGGTCCGGGGAAGAGGTCGTCGTCGTGCTCGGCGACGACTGGGCGGAGGACCCGACGCTGGCCGAGGTCGACCTCGGCCAGCCGGTGGTCGCGAGCGTGCCGGCGGACGGCGGTTGCCGATGACCTCCGGAGCCGGTGACTGGGGGCCGAGCGCGACCGGTGGGGAGCCGGGGTCGGTGCGGCGGTGGCTGGTCGCCGGGGCGCTCGGCCTGGGCGCGCTCCTGATCCTCGTCGCCGTCACCGCCTTCGCCCTGTACCGCGTGGCCGAGGGCAACCTCGAACGCGTCGAGCTGCCCTCGCTCGCGGACAGGGACGACGACCCGGGCGAGGGCGGGCCCGCTGCCCCCCTGAACGTGCTGGTGGTCGGCTCGGACTCGCGGGAGGGCCTCAGCGAGGAGGAGGTCCGTGAGCTGCGCCTCGGCGAGTTCGACGGGCAGCGCGGCGACACGACCCTCCTCGTCTCCATCAGCCGCGACCGCGAGGTCGCCTCGGTCCTGTCACTGCCGCGGGACCTCGTCGTCGTGGACGGTGGCCGCGAGCGGAAGCTGGCTGACATCTTCGCCGACGGCCCTGATCACGTCCTCTCCGTGCTCCAGGACAACACCGGTGTCCCGATCCACCACTACGTCGAGATCTCGATCCCGGGGTTCCTGAACATCGTCGAGGCCGTCGGCGGCGTGGAGATCTGCCTCGACGAGCCGCTCCGGGACCGTCGCTCCGGCGCCGACTTCGCCGCCGGCTGCCACGAGATGAGCCCGGCGGAGGCGCTGTCCTACGTGCGCTCCCGACACAGCCCCCGCGGTGACTACGACCGCATCGAACGGCAGCAGCGGTTCCTGGCGGCGATGCAGGAGCGCGTGATCTCGACGCGGACGCTCGTCGACCTGCCGCGGCTGTTCGACATCGTCGACCGCGTCTCGCGCTTCGTGCGCACCGACTCCCAGCTCCGACCGACGGAGATGCGGCGTCTCGCGCAGGAGCTGCGCGGCCTGGCTGGCGGGGACGTGCCGATGGCGACGCTGCCCTCGTACGCCGTCGAGCGCGACGGGGTCAGCTACGTCGTCGCCTACGAGCCCGGCGCACGGGCCGTCTTCGAGGCGCTCATGGCGGGGGAGCCGATCCCGGGACGGGGCACCCGGGAGGAGCGCGAGGAGACCGCTGTGGTGGTCTGGTCGAGCGGTGACCCCGACGCCACCGACCGCGTGGTGCGCACGTTGTTCTGGGCGGCGTTCGAGGTCGATCCACGCGGACGCGGTCCGATGGCCGTGCGGTCGACCACCGTGTTCGCCCTCCCCGAGGAGCGGCCCCGCGCCGAGTGGGTGGCCGCGACGCTCGGCGCCGACGTCCGGTCGTTCCCCGACCGCTACGAGGCTCCCGACGGAGCCGACGTCGTGGTCATCGTCGGCCGGGACGGTGGCGCCGACGCTGACGTCGAGGACGACGACCGGTGAACGCCCGACAGATGGAACGGAGGCCCTCCGTGAGCACCGTCCTGATCCTGCTCGCTGCCGTCCTGCTCGCGACGGGCGGGCAGCTGCTCCTCAAGGCCGGGATGACCGAGGTCGGGGCCGTGGTCGGCGTCGGCCTCGACGGCGTCCTGCCGCTGATCGGCCGGGTGGTGAGCACCTGGCAGGTCGTGCTCGGTCTGATCATGTTCGGCCTCTCCGCGACGTTCTGGCTCGTCACGCTGTCGCGTGTCCCGCTCTCGGTCGCCTACCCCGTCGTCTCGCTCTCCTACGTGCTGATCCTGCTGTTCAGCGTGGTCGTGCTGGACGAGCGTCCGCGGCCGACCGTCTGGATCGGAGCGCTGCTGATCGTGAGCGGCATCAGCCTCATCGGGTTCGGGGAGAGCTGATGGACGCGCTGGTGATCGCCGGCGGACGGGGGACGCGCCTGCAGCCGCTGACCTACACGAGGCGCAAGGAGCTGCTGCCGCTGTGCGGCGTCCCCTTCCTCGCGGGGGTGGTTCGTCGGCTCGCGGACAACGGCGTCGACCGGTTGCACCTGGTGGTCGGGGCCGATCCGTCGCCGTTCGGGACGCTCGAGGAGCACGCCGGTCCGCTCGGGGTGCGCGTCGACGCGGTCACGGAACCCGAGCCGCTCGACACCGCGGGGGGTGCGCGCTCGATCGCCGAGCGGCTCGCGGGGCCCACGCTGGTGCTGAACGGAGACGTGCTCACCGACGTCGACTACGCGGCCGTGGTCGACCACCACCGACGGACCGGCGCGGACACGACCATCGTGCTCACCGAGGTCGAGGACACCTCGTCGTACGGGGTCGCGGTCCGCGACGGCACCCGTGTCCGGCGGTTCGTGGAGAAGCCCGCCCCCGGCACCCTGCCCGACGAGCGCGCCGTGAACGCGGGCACGTACGTCATCGAGCCCGAGGTGCTGCTCAGCCACCCCGAAGGACGGCTGTCGTTCGAGCGCGACGTCTTCCCCGCGCTGCTCGCCGCGGGCGGCCACGTCGAGGGGGTGATCTGGTCGGGCGTGTGGCAGGACCTCGGGACACCTGCGCGCTACCGCGAGGGTCACCGGCTCGCGCTGGACGGGGAGCTCGACTGGCCGGGGCTCGACGAGGTGCCGGAGGTCGGGCCCGGGGTGCGGATCGCGGCGAGCGCCCGGGTCGACGGTGCCGCGACGCTCCACGCCCCGGTGCTCGTGCTCGACGGCGCCCGCATCGCCCCGACCGCGACGATCGGCCCGCACGCGGTGATCGGGCCCGGAACGACCGTCGCCGCGGGTGCGCGCGTCGCCGGCCTGAGCATCCTGCACGAGCGGGTCACGATCGGCGAGGGTGTCGCCGCGGTCGGCCTGATCGCGGGACGAGGAGCGTCGGTCCACGCGGGAGCGGAGCTCGGCCGCGACGTCGTCCTCGGCGACGGGCAGTCGGTGCCGGGGGATGCGACGGTGACCGACGGGGAGCGTCGTCCGCCGCGGCGCGACTAGGTCGGCCCCGAACCTCCCGGGGGGCCGGTCCGGGGGTCAGCCGTCGTCGGTGTCGTCCCCGGCGTCGTCGTCGCTCTCGTCGGGTTCGGCCGGCTCGCCGGCGTCCCCGGGCTCATCGGTCTCGGACTGCCCGCCGCCGAACGGGTCCTCGTCGATCGAGCCCTCGACGTCCAGGACGTCGTCGGGGTACGGCGCGAAGGCACGCGCCTCCGGGCCGAGCCCGCGGTCGCCGTAGTGGAGGGCGAGGAACCCGTCGGCGACGGTCTCGTCGAACCCGTCGCAGTCCACCGCCGTGAACCAGCCACGGAAGGCGATCGCCCGGCCCGAGTCGAGCTGCCGGAAGTACGGTGACACGATCAGCCCGGCGCCGGATCGCTGCTGGAACCCGGCGCGGTTGCGGTCCGCGGCCCAGTCCTCGAGAGCGTCGAGGTCGCCGTCGCTGATCACGTCCGGGTCGTACCAGACCAGGACCGCGCCGTGCTCGAGGTTGTGCGTGGTCCGGCGCTCGTCGATCGGTTCGTCGAAGATCCCGACCGGGTGGACGGTCGAGAAGTGCGGTCCGTGGTGGGTGGGGAGGCCCGGGTACAGCTCCTCGGGGCCCGGTGCTCCCTCCTCCGGGATGTGCGGCGCGGCGAGGTCGTCGGGGAGCGTGCCGATCTCCTGTCGCTCGCAGCCGGCGGCCAGCACGGCCTCCTCGATGTCGCCGGCGGCGACGGTGACGCCCGTCGTGCCCGGCTCCGGGCGCGTGAACCAGATCAGCGCCGCGATCCCGACGAGGGCGACGACGGTCCCCGTGATGGTGAGCAGCCGACGTTGACTGCCCTGACGCCGCTTCGCCTGCTCCTCCTGCTTCCGCTCCCGCCGGGCGCGCTCACGGCGCTCCCGCTTGGTCAGACGCTCCTCGGGTTCCACGCTGGCCGCTCCTCGTGCCGCTGTCGATCGGCGCCACCGGTCGTGGCCGGTGCTCGACGCGGGCCACATCGGGTCCCGATCGGGATCGCCGTGGGTCGGGCCCGACGGCGTGCCCGCGGACGACCGCGCCGTGTCATGCGGAGGGTACTCACCGACCGCGGGTGCGGCCGAGCATCACGTCGCGGAGGGATCAGGCGGTCCGTCCGTGCATGCCCGTCGGAACAGGTCCTCGTGCGCGGGGCGGATCAGGTCGGTCGCTCGGCCGTGCGGATCGGTCTCGACGGCTGCCCCGCGGATCACGACGAACGGGACGCCGTCGGCCTTGCGTCGGACGAGGTCGGCCGCCGCGGCGAGCTCGTCGGCGACGGCGACCAGGGTGACCTCCAGGCGTCGGCCGGAGCGATCGCGACCCCCGCGCTCGTCGCGGAGCGGCGCGATCCCGGCGACGCCGATCGCGACGTCGGTCTGGCCCATCCGCCAGGGCCTGCCGAACGTGTCGGTGATCACGACGCCGACCTCGACGTCGGTGGCCGCGCGCAGTCCCTCGAGGATCCGCCGGGCCGAGCCGTCGGGGTCGTCCGGCAGCAGCGCCAGGGACCGCGGGGAGACGTTGGAGGCGTCGACGCCCGCGTTGGCGCAGACGAACCCGTGCGGGGTCTCGACGATCAGGACCTGCTCGGTGTCGGCGACGACGCGCACCGCCTGCTCCCGGGCGATCCGCCGGCGGGCCGCCTCCTCGTCCTCGCCGGCCGGGACGACGACCAGCGCGCCCTCGGCCTTGCTCACCGCCTTCTGCGCGACGCAGACGACGTCGCCGTCGGCCAGCTCCCATCCCGATCCGGCGCACGCGTCCACGATCAGGGATGCGAGGTCGTCACCCTCGACGATCTCGCCGACGCCGCCGAGCGCGACCAGCTCCGTCCGGCGCGTCACGCGGGCACCCCCCCGACACGCGCAGCCACGTCGAGGACGGTCCGCGCCAGAGCGGCGGCGACGTCGGCGTCCACCATCATCGTGTCCGTCACCGCGACCTCGAGGCCGAGCGCGGCCACCGCCCCGGCGAGGTCGGCGTCGGCCTCGTCCACCACCCATCCGTCCAGCCACCCGGCGTAGAGCTGCGCGACCCCGAGGGCCGAGACCTCCGCGCCGACCGCCGGGAGCAGCCGGTCCGCCATCCCGCGGACGACGTCTCCACCGACGATCGGGGAGACACCCACGACCGGGGCGGCGGTCGTGCGCAGCGCCTCGCGGACGCCGGGGACCGCGAGGATCGTCCCGATCGAGACGACCGGGTTCGACGGGCAGATCAGGACGGCCCGGGCACGTGCGATCGCATCGAGGACACCGGGCGCCGCCTCGGCCCCGTCGGCGCCCTCCAGGTGCACACCGGCGACCTCCGGCTCCGCGCGCTCCCGGACCCAGTACTCCTGGAAGTGCAGCGTGCGGCCGTCGGTGGTGCGCACGCGGGTCTCGACCGGGTCGTCGGTCGCTGGGAGGAGACGCACCTCCAGCCCCCAGGCGGCGGTGATCGCGGCGGTCACCGCGGACAGCGGCTCGCCGTCACGGAGGCGCTCGGTCCGCACGAGGTGGGTGGCGAGATCGCGGTCGCCCAGCCGGAACCACGTCGGGGCGCCGTACCGGTCGAGCTCCCCGGCCACGTGGAACGTCTCGTCGGCCCGACCCCAGCCCTGGTCGGGATCGACCGCGTCTGCGAGCGTGTAGGTGATCGTGTCCAGGTCGGGGCTGACGTGCAGCCCGTGCAGGGTGATGTCGTCCCCGACGTTGCCGATCACGGTCAGCGAGGCCGGATCGACCACGCGGACGAGACCGCGCAGGAACCGGGCGGCTCCGACCCCGCCCGCCAGCACCGCGTACATCTCGCCTCCCTCGCGCCGATGACGTGCGAGGATAGGCGGCGTGGACAGACGAACCGCGATCCGGATCATCGTCGGCACCGGCCTCGCCGTCGGTGCCGGCGGGGTCGCGGTGCTCGCCGGTCGCGACCGCACGGACCGGGCTGGCGACGACCTGCGCGGTGTCGACCCGGCGACCGGTTCGGCACCGACGGGGCCGCCACGGCCGGCGGCGAGTCCGGAGGTCCCCACCCGCGGCGTGCCCGCCGAGGGTCCGGCCGTGACGCTGGAGCAGCGGTGCCGCGAACGGTGGGGCGCAGCCCCGCCGACGGGCGGGTACGGGACCCACACCGTCACCCGGCTGACGGTCCATCACAGCGCGGTACCGGTGGGCGGGGAGGACTGGGGTCCCGACCGCCTGCGCCGGTACCAGCGCACCCACCAGGACGCCGGGTTCGTGGACCTCGCCTACCACCTCGTCGTCGCTCCGGCGGGGACCCTGTACGAGGGCCGTCCGGTCGACGCCCCGGGGGAGACGTTCACCGATTACGACCCGAGCGGGCACCTCCACGTCGTGCTCGACGGCCACTTCGACCGTGAGGATCCGACCGCAGCGCAGCTCGACACGCTCGTCGCGACCCTCGCCTGGGGGGCGGAGGCCTTCGACGCCGAGCCCGGGACGATCGCCGGCCATCAGGACCTCGCCGCGACCGCGTGCCCCGGATCGAACCTGCAGACGCTGATCGCCGACGGCACCGTCCGAGGGGAGGTGGAGTCGCTGATCGCCGCCGGGGGGGTCGTCCTCGACCGCGTCTGCTGACCGTCGCGGTGCCCGGTGCCGGGCAGGGGTCGCGGGTGTCCGCGTCGAAGCACCCGGTGAGGGCGACGGGGCCGCTGTCGCGGCACCGGTGCCTCACAGCCGTGGCGGAGGGGACTGCGATGAGGGGAAGAGGAACGCGGCCGGCGGCGCTCGCGAGCCGGCGCAACGGGATCGTGGCGATCGTCGCGACGACGCTGCTCCTCCTGGCGAGCGGGGCGCCGGCCTCCTCGCACGACAAGGGAGGACACAACGAGGGCAACATCGAGGGCGGGGATCACCTCGACCCGCACCGGCAGGGACTGGAGTTCGTCGGTGGTCACCCGCTCCACGGCGAGGGGATGAACACCGATATCTGGACCCAGGTCACCGATGACGGGCGTCTCTTCGCCTACGCGGGCACCTGGGGCACACCGATCGGCGCGGAGGGGTGCCCCTCGGAGACGGACGACCCCAGCGATCCCCAGCGATCCGGGGTGAAGATCGTCGATGCGACCGACCCGACCGCACCAGAGATGGTCGCGGTCGTCGGCCACACGCCGGGGTCACAGAGCAACGACATCAAGGTCGAGCGCCTCTCCACGGATGCGCACGACGGACACGTCATGGTCCACAGCCTCGAGCCCTGCGGGGCGATGGGGCTCGCTGCGCAGCTGACCGGCGCGCCGTTCACCGACGTCCCCGTCCCACAGACCGGCTTCGAGATCTACGACGTCGGCGACCCGGCCGACCCCCAGCCGCTGGGGACGTTCAACAACGGCGGGATCGGGACGCACAACCTCTACGTCTACCAGCAGGGCGACCGCGCGTTCGTCGCCGCGGTCTTCAACGAGGTGTCCGACGCCTGGCCCGGGACCGTCCGCGGCGTGCAGCAGTTCGTCGAGATCACCGACCCGACCGACCCGACCCTCGTCGCCGAGTGGTCGCTCGAGGACGCGGTCGACGAGACCGGTCGGGAGCTCGACGAGCTGTGTCAGCCGCGCGGGGTCGACTCCACCTTCTGCTTCCTGCACGACGTCTGGGTCGAGCACGATCCGGCGACCGACCGCTGGATCGCCTACCTGTCGTACTGGGACGCGGGGCTGGTCCTGCTCGACGTCTCCGATCCGGAGGACCCGGCCTACATCGGTCAGTTCCTCGACAACCCGACCGAGGCGGGCGACTACCTCGACGAGGAGGGCAACACCCACGTGGCCGTCCCCTACCACGTCGACGGCCGCCACCTCGTCATGGTCGGAGACGAGGACTTCACCGGACCGGGGCCGGCGCCGTTCGTCACCGTCGAGGAGGCACCCGACGGTGCCGAGGTCAGTGCGGGCGACGCGATGAAGGGGTCGGAGATGACCGACACGGAGCCCCTCGACGAGGCGGGCGTGGGTCCGCACCTCGCGCTGCTGTCCGACGACGGGTTCGGGTGCTCGTACGTGACGGCGCAGGGCGCGGCCGGCGGGGACGACTGGATCGCGGTGGCGCGTCGCGGCGGCGACGCGTGCCCGACGTTCGCGCAGAAGGTCGCGCACGCCGAGGCGTTCGGGGCGTCCGCGCTGATCATCGTGAACAACGAACCGGGCAGCACCGCCGGGACCGCCGCCGGCGGGATCCCCGCGATGATGATCGACCGCGACGAGGGCGAGGCGCTGATCTCGTCCATCGACATGACCGCGCCGGAGGTCGTCGTCTCCATGGGTCTCGTGGAGCTCGAGGACGAGATCAACCCGTGGGGGTTCCTGCGCATCGTCGACGTCACGGACCTCGACGACGACGGGAGCTGGGAGGAGGTCTCGACGTACAAGGCGCCGCACGTGGACACGCTCGACCAGCCCGGGGGGACGTTCACCGCGCACAACCCGCTGATCGGGCCGGACGGACGGGTCTACACGGCCTGGTACTCCGCCGGGGTGCGGGTGCTCGAGCCCGGGGAGGGCACGGGTGAGTTCGACGAGGTCGGCTGGTACGTGATGCTCGGCGACGAGGCCGACGGGTTCCCTGGAGGGAGCCCGCGGGGCTTCTTCGCCGACAACGCCGGCTTCTGGGGCTCCCAGGCGATCGAGCACCCGGAGACGGGCCAGCTGCTCGTCTTCAGCTCCGACATCAACAACGGGATCTACATCCTCGGCTACGAGCAGCCGGACGCGTCACCCGGCCCGGCGGCCGACGCCGGTGCTGACCCGGCACCGACCCCGGTGACCGGCGGGGGGCCGGCGCTGCTCGGACTGCTGGTCCTGGCCGGGGCGGCCCTCGTGCTCCGCGCGCGACGTCGCGCCACCGGCTGAGCACCACCGGCTGAGCACCACCGCCCGGAGCCGCGCCGCACGCCGGACCCGAGCCGTGTGGACGTCCGTGCGCGGATGGGCGTACGGATGCCCACAGAGCGGCCTCCTGGGGGCCGGCCCGATAGAGGTGCGAGTGCGGACACGACAGGCCGGCGGCTGGCGCGCCTCTAGGATGCGGTGGAGTCGATCAGGGAGCCCCGGTGGCCCGTGCGACGTACGTCCCGCCGTCCGTGGATGGTGAGCCCACGCCCGAGCAGCTGGAGCGGCTGGCGCCGCGGGCGCTGCGCCGGGCGGAGCAGGGACTGGTGCTGAAGCCCGACGAGGCGGCGTCGCTGCTGACGTGTCGGGGGGCGGCGTTGGAGCGGCTGGCCGCGATCGCGTCGCGTATCCGTGCGGCTGGCCGGCACGTGACCGGCGACGGCACGCCGCGGGTGACGTACTCGCGCAAGGTGTTCGTCCCGCTGACGCACCTGTGCCGCGACGCGTGCGGTTACTGCACCTTCGCGTGGCCGCCGAAGGGTGACGTGCCGGCGTTCCTGGCGCCGGACGAGGTGGTCGAGATCGCCGAGGCCGGGCGGGCCGCAGGCTGCAAGGAGGCGCTGTTCACGCTCGGGGACCGCCCGGAGGAGCGCTACCCGAAGGCGG
>CAZADJ010000064.1:0-12499 GCA_964483845.1 uncultured Actinomycetota bacterium
GCCGCCGCGACCTGGACGGGACGCGGCCCTGTCCGGATGTCCCTGGCCCGCATCGGCCACGTCCGACCGGCGGCGGTGAACGTCCCGTGACCGTGACACGCGTGCACAATCGGTGACGTCGCGGGTGGGGTTACTTCAAACGGGGGACCTCACCCGCGGCACCATCTCCCCGCTGCGCCGGCTGCCCTACGCGGTCGACCGGCCGCAACCGGGCGGGCGTCTCCGTGCGTGAGCTGGCGGCGATCTCACCGACCAGGCGTCACGCGTCCAGGTCGGGAAGCCGACCAGGCCGCGACGAACTCCTCATCGTCCCCCGGCGACCCGCCAGTCGCCAGATGCGTAGTGTGCGGTTGCTGCGAACATGTCGTCGCCTTCGGTGCGGGGCCCGCGTGATGCGCGCCACCCGCGCCCGTCGACGCGGCGGCTTCGCGGCCGCGGAGTCGATCGAGGCCCCCCACCCCACCGATTCGAGGAGGAGCGAGTGAGCAGACAGCTGCTGTCCGACGCCACCACCAGGCTCGACGCGGCGATGCGTCACGCCGGTGTCTCCGAGGAGACGACGGAGCGGTTGGCCCACCCGAAGTCCAGCCTGAAGGTCTCCGTCCCGGTCCGGATGGACGACGGTCGCCTTCGGACGTTCCGCGGGTACCGGGTCCGCTACGACGACTCCCGCGGACCGACCAAGGGAGGGATCAGGTTCCACCCGAACGTCGACGTCGACGAGGTGCAGACGCTCGCGTTCTGGATGACGTTCAAGTGCGCCCTGCTGGACCTCCCCTACGGCGGCGCGAAGGGCGGGGTCACCGTGGACCCGCGCGAGCTGTCGCCGTTCGAGGTCGAGCGCCTGTCCCGCAGCTACATCGACGCGATCGCCGACTTCATCGGCCCGGACACCGACATCCCCGCGCCCGACGTCTACACGAACGCCCGCATCATGGGCTGGATGGTCGACGAGTACTCCATCATCCGGCGCCGCAGCGAGCCGGCGGTCATCACCGGCAAGCCCATCGCGATGGGTGGCAGCGTCGGTCGCGAGACCGCCACCGGCGACGGCGGCTTCGCCGTGATGGAGGCGCTGCGCGGCCGGCTCGCAGCCGGCGAGGCGCCGACGGTCGCGGTCCACGGCTTCGGCAACGCCGGGATCACCATCGCACAGCGGATGTTCGACGCCGGGTACCGCGTGGTGGCCGTGAGCGACTCGCGCGGTGGGGTCCTCGCACCGGGCGGGCTCGACGTCCCCGCCGTCCGTCGCGCCAAGGAGGAGACGCGCGAGGTCAGCGCCGTGTACAGCGACGCCACCGTCGGCGAGTTCCGAGACCACGACCACCTCGAACCCCACGAGGTCCTCACCCTCGACGTCGACGTGCTCGTCCCGGCGGCGATCGAGAACGTGATCACCGAGGGGAACGCGGACCAGGTGAAGGCCGCCGTGGTCCTCGAGCTGGCCAACGGACCGGTCGACTCGGCCGCAGACGCGATCCTGGAGGACCGCGGGATCACCGTCGTCCCCGACATCCTCGCGAACGCCGGGGGCGTCACCGTGAGCTACTTCGAGTGGGTGCAGAACCGGGCCGGCTACTACTGGACGGCCGAGGAGGTGCGCCGCCGCCTCGAGGAGCGCATGGTGACACAGGCCGAGCGTGTGTGGGAGCTCGCCGGACACCTGGAGGTGCCGTTGCGCACCGCGGCGTACACGCTGGCGCTGCAGCGCATCGGCGAGGCGGTCGATGCGAAGGGCCACGAGCACCTGCTGCCGAGCGCCGGCGGGTGACGGCGACGCTCGGGCGGCCGCGTCGTCCCCGTCAACGGTCGGCAGCGAGCCCGAACGTGAACAGCTCGTCGACGAACCTGCGGAGGTCGTCGGGCTCGTCGAGGCGGGTCGCGACACCCGGCGTGATCACCATCGACAGCACCACGCGCGCCAGCCACTCCGCGATCACCTCGGGGTCCACCCGGCGGATCTCGCCCCGCTCCATCGCGTCGGCGAGGTAGGGGGCGACCACACCGATCGTCTCCTTCAGCAACGTGTCCGCCCGGGTCGTGAGCAGCGGGAGGACGAGGTTGGGATCGTCGGCGATCACGCGCTGGAGCACCGGGTGCCCGCGGGCGTAGGTGACGGAGAAGACCACGCCCTCCACGAAGCGCTCGCGTGCCCTGCCCGCGTCGTCGAGGACGGACCGGAGCTGCCCGTGGAAGCGGTCCAGCTCCCGGTCGAGCAGGGCGCGGGCGATCGTCTCCTGATCGCCGACGTGCTTGTACACGGTCGGACGGGACACCCCGGCACGCTCGGCGATGTCACGGTGGAGGGTCCGGGACGGCCCGAGCTGCGCGTACAGCTCGGCGGCCGCGTCCAGCACCCGGTCCCGGATCGGTCGCTCTCCCACTGCTGCTCCTCCCCGCTCCGGCGCGTGCGCCACACGCGCTGACCCGTCCCGGTCACCGGTCAGGGCCATCCGGTGCGATTTTACGTTCTCGCCTGCATCGTTAAGGTAGCGTCCACACGAGTCCAACGACCTGAGGGGACGATCATGGAGCGGGCACGCCGCGACGAGCACGGCCACCGCACCGGCTTCCACTCGTTGCGGGCCGGTGGCTTCAACTGGGACTACCTGCCGATGCGGCTGTTCGTGCAGGGTCAGGAGAAGTTCTGGCGTCCCGCCGACATCGACTTCCGGCAGGACGCCGAGGACTGGGAGACGCTGACGGAGGAGGAGCAGCTCGCCAGCCTGTACCTCGCCGCGAGCTTCATCGCGGGCGAGGAGGCGGTGACCGAGGACATCCAGCCGTTCATGGCCGCGATGGCCGCCGAAGGACGGCTCGAGGACGAGATGTTCCTCACCCAGTTCGCCTTCGAGGAGGCCAAGCACACCGAGGGCTTCCGGCGGATGCTCGACGCCGTCGGCGTGGACATCGACCTGCACCCCTTCGTGGAGGACAACCCGGGCTACCGACGCCTCTTCTACGAGGAGCTGCCGAAGGCGCTCGACGCGCTGCTCGAAGACCCCTCCCCCGCCGCGCAGGTGCGCGCCTCGGTGACCTACAACCACATCATCGAGGGGATGCTCGCCCTCACCGGCTACCACGCCTACAACACGATCATCCACCAGCGCGGCATCTCCCCGGGGACCAAGGAGCTGATCCGCTGGATCTCGACCGACGAGCGGCGCCACATGGCCTGGGGGACGTTCACCTGCCGTCGGCACGTCGCCGCGGACGAGGCCAACTGGAAGGTCGTCCAGGACACGATGGAGGAGCTGATCCCCGCCGGGATCGAGCTGGTCGAGTGGCCCTACACCCAGCTCCCCGAGGACTTCCCCTTCGACATCGAGCAGGAGGAGCTCGTCTCCTACGCCTACGATCGTGGCACCCGTCGGCTGCAGACCATCGAGTCCGCGCTCGGCGCCGACCCGACCAGCATCGAGGGCGACTACGAGCCCTACCTCCTCGAGGAGCGCTTCGGCGAGGAGGACGCCGAGGCGCTGGCCGACGCGTCGTAGCCGGCACGGCCCCACGCGGCCGGTCCACGGACGTGGCAGTACCGTCGGAGGCCCGGAAGCGACGAGGAGCGCGCGACGATGATCAGGACCACGACGGTGCGGGGCGAGGACGCCGTGAAGGTCACCTTCGCGCTCCCCCTCGACCAGGCCCCGGGACCCGTCTCGGTCGTCGGGGACTTCAACGACTGGGACCCCCACGCCGACCCGATGCGCAAGCGCAGCAACCAGACGCGGTCCGCGGTCGTGCGGCTACCCGCGGGTGCCGAGTTCGAGTTCCGCTACCTGGCCGAGGGTGGAGCGTGGCTCCACGAACCTGACGCCGAGCGCCGAGGCGACAACAACGTCCTCCGCACCTGAACCGACCGACCTCACCCTCAGGAGCCGATGCGTCCAGCCGACCGCCGCTGAACGGCCAGACGGGGACGCTCCCGGAGCACGGACCCCCACCGTACGGGCACCGTCCGCACGCTGCGCCCCCCGCGGGCACCGCCGGATGGGCAGAGCCGCCGCCGGCGGAAGGCGAGGAGCGCTCCACCCTCGCACCGGCCCCCACACCGGCGAGGCCACGGACCGCGGCCGGAGGCGACGCGTTGCACGAACCCCCCAGCGAGCCACGTCAGCGGCTCGGGACCGCCGCACGGGACGCCGCCGCGCTCGCGGCCCTGGTCGGCACGTGGGTCCTGCAGGCCGTCCGACGCACGGCTCTCGCGGGGGTTTCGACCGCTCACGCCCTCGTCTCGGTCGGCACGCTCGTCGTCGCGCGCGGCGCACGCGTCGTGCGTCACCACGCGGCGCACCTCCTCCCCCTGCTCGCGACCGGTTCGCAGCGCGCACGGTCGGCGATCTCGACCGCCGCCGGCCGGACCTCGGACGGGGCGGCGGCGGTCGGGCGACGCGCGCAGCCGCTGCTGTCGGACGTCGCGAGAGCGTCGCGGCGTGCCGGCCGCCGGATCGCGGCGGGCGTCGCCACGAGCGCGACCGCCCTCGAGCGGTTGGCGAGGCACGTCGGCGACCGCGCCGTCACGCGTCTGCGGACGACCGCCGACGAGCTGGAGCTCAACCGGGCCACGAGATCGACCCTCGGTCTGGTCGCGCTCGTCGCGGGGATCACGGTGCTGGGGGTCGCGATGGTCACCCCGGCGGTGGTCGCCGCCGACCGGGTGCTGACCGAGGCGCGCGACACGATCGAAGACGTGCCGCCGCTGCCCGACGACCTCGGCACCCCCGCACAGCGCAGCCGTGTGCTCGCCGCCGACGGCAGCGTGCTCGCCTACCTGGCTGAGGAGAACCGGGTGGTCGTCGACCTCGATCGCATCCCCGAGCGGACGCGTCAGGCCGTCATCGCGATCGAGGACGTGCGCTTCTACGAGCACGACGGGATCGACTTCCGGGCGCTCGGACGGGCGGCCGCCGCGAACCTGCACGAGGCCCGCGTCGCCGAGGGCGGCTCAACCATCACCCAGCAGTACGTGAAGAACGCCGTGCTCACCGCCGATCGCACCATCGACCGCAAGCTCGTCGAGGCGATCTACTCGGTGGAGCTCGAGAGACGGAGGTCGAAGGACGAGATCCTCGAGGGCTACCTGAACATCGCCTACTTCGGCAACGGCGCGTACGGGGTCGCGGCCGCCGCCGAGTTCTACTTCGGCGTGGAGGTGGACGAGCTCGACCTCGCGCAGTCGGCCCTGCTCGCCGGGATGATCGCCAACCCGACCCGCTTCGATCCGATCGACAACCCGCAGACCGCCCGGCAGCGCCGCGACATCGTGCTCCGCCGCATGACCGACGCCGGGTACGTCGACGAGGCCGCGGTCGCGGAGGCGATCGAGCAGCCGGTCGAGGTGGAGCCCCACCCGCTGCCGGAGCCGACCGACCCGTTCTTCGTCGAGTACGTCAAGTCGGTGCTGCAGGACGACCCGGCGCTCGGGGAGACCCGACAGGAACGCGCCCAGGCCTTGTTCACCGGAGGGCTCGAGATCCAGACCACGCTGGACCCGAGCCTCCAGGACCACGCGGAGGACACGATCGCCCAGCACCTCACCGACCCGAGCGAGGACCCGCTGGGAGCGATCGCCTCGCTCGACCCGTCCACCGGTGAGATCCGCGCCCTCGGCCTCGGACCGCGTACGTTCGGGGACTGTCCGGACAACGACGAGGACTGCCCCGAGACGCAGGTGAACCCGGTGGTCCCCGGGATGGGCGGCTCCGGTCGTCAGGCCGGCAGCGCCTTCAAGCCGCTCGTCCTCGCCGCGGCGCTGGAGAGCGGACTCGGCACCGACTGGGACGCCGAGGCCGACTCGGGCACCGAGATCGAGGGCTGCGGCGCGCCCGGCGAGTCCTGGGAACCGCGCAACTACGACCGGGGGGAGCCGGGGACGATCGACATGGTCGAGGCGGTCCGCGTGTCCAACAACGTCTACCACGCGCAGGTGATCAGCGAGATCGGTCCGGCCGCAGCGGTCGAGACGGCCGAGCGGCTCGGCATCCAGAGCCCATTGTCCGAGGTGTGCGCGATCGCGCTGGGGGCGGTGGAGGTCTTCCCGCTGGAGATGGCCTCGGCCTTCGGGGTCTTCGCGAACGACGGGGTGCGGTGCGAGCCCTTCGTGGTGGCGAGCGTCTCGGACGCGCACGGCGAGACGATCGTCGAGCAGGAGCCGACCTGCGAACAGGTCCTCGACCCGCAGATCGCGGCGACGATGAACAGCCTGCTCCGACGGGTGATCGACGCCGGGACCGGAACACGTGCACGGATCGGCCGCGACGCGGCCGGCAAGACCGGCACCACCGACGACCACCGCGACGCCTGGTTCGTCGGCTACGTGCCACAGCTGGTCACCGCGGCATGGGTCGGCTACGAGGTGCCGCGCGAGATGCGCGGCATCCTCGGTCACGCCACCATCAGCGGCGGCACGGTGCCCGCGGCGATGTGGGCCACGTTCATGAGCGACGCGGTCGCCGACCTCGAGCCGGCCTCGCTGTCGTCGACCGGCCTCGAGCGCTACGAGCCGGACGACGACGATGACGACGGCGGCGGCGGAGGCTCGGACGACGACGGGGGCTCGGACGGCGACGGCCGCGGCCCTGACGGTGAGGGGCCTCCGGGCCAGCGCGACGACTGACCGTCCCCGCACGCCCGGGACGGTGCCACGCGGCCGGCAGCACTCTGGTAGGCATGCTCCCGATCGCTCGGACGCCGGCACGGGAGCACCCTGGTGGGTCGTGATCTCCACGCTGCGGCCGGCGTCGACGTGGGGGGCACGTTCACCGACGTCGTGAGGATGTCGCCGGACGCGGTACCACGGGCGGTCAAGGTCCCGACGACGCCCGACGATCAGAGCGCGGGTGTCGCCGACGGCGTCCGCGAGGCGACCGACGGCCGCGATGTCGCCGCCGTCGCACACGGCACCACCACCGCCACCAACGCCGTGCTCGAACGCGACGTCGCCCGGTCGGTGCTCGTCACCACCGCCGGGTTCGCCGACGTCCTCACCATCGGACGGCAGGCGCGGCCCGCGCTGTACGACCTCGCCGCGGTCCGCCCCGACCCGCTGATCCCCGCCGGACGGGTCGTGACGGTCCGTGAGCGGCTCGACGCCGACGGCCGGGCCGTCGTGGCACTCACCGACGAGGAGGTGGGCCGGGTGGTCGGGGCCGTCGCCGAGCTCGACCCGGAGTCCGTCGCGGTCTGCCTGCTGTTCAGCTACGCGGACCCGAGCCACGAGGAACGGATCGTCGCCGCGCTCTCCGACCGGCTCGACGTCCCCGTGACGCGCTCCAGTGCGCTGCTCCCGGAGTTCCGGGAGTACGAGAGAGCCTCCACCTGCGCGTTGAACGCGGCCGTCGCCCCGGTGATGGGCCGCTACCTCGGCCGCCTCCGCGACCGGCTGCCCGACCCCGACATCACGGTGATGACCAGCGGCGGCGGGACCGTGGGGATCGATCACGCCGCGGCGGCGCCGGTGCACACGCTGCTCTCCGGGCCGGCCGCCGGCGTGGTCGCCGCAGGGGCGGTCGCACGCACGGCGGGGTTCTCCGACGCCATCGCGCTCGACATGGGTGGGACCTCGACCGACGTCTGCCTGATCCGCGGTGGCCGGCCGGAGATCGCGACCGACGCGGAGATCGGCGGGCTGCCGTTCCGCACGCCGGCCGTGGACATCGTGACGGTCGGTGCCGGCGGCGGGTCGATCGCCTGGATCGACGCCGGCGGTGCGCTCCAGGTCGGCCCCCGCTCCGCCGGTGCGCGGCCGGGTCCCGCGTGCTACGGCCACGGCGGGACCGAGCCGACCGTCACCGACGCGCACTGCGTCCTCGGCCACCTCGACCCGGGGCGCGAGCTCGGTGGCGGCCTGCGCCTCGATGTGGAGGCGGCGCGGGACGCGATCGGCCGGCTGCCAGGCTCGGCCGAGGGCGCCGACGGCATCCTCACGGTGGTGCGCGCGACGATGGGCCGGGCGCTGCGTCGGGTCTCCACGGAGCGCGGCGTGGACCCGAGCGGCCTGGCGCTCGTCGCCTACGGTGGCGCCGGACCGCTCCACGCCTCCGCTCTGGCGCGGGAGCTGGGATGCGCCGCCGTGATCGTGCCGCCGGCCCCGGGGGTGCTCTCGGCTTTGGGGTTGCTGCTCGCACCACCCCGTCACGAGGCGTCCCGCACGGTGGTGGCCGCCGCCGACGACGATCTCGGCGACGTCTGGGACGATCTCGAGGAGGCGGCTCGGAGCGAGCTCCGCGCGCAGGGCGTGACGGAGGTCAGCGCCGTGACCCGGATCGCCGACGGACGCTACATGGGCCAGTCACACGAGCTGCGACTCAGGCTCGATCCGGGTGACGACCCCGCGGAGCGGTTCCACGACGCGCACACGTCCGCGTACGGCTACGCGATGCGCGACGAGCCGGTCGAGGTCGTCACCCTCCGGGTCGTGGCCGAGGGCACCTCGTTCCTCGACGCCCCGCCCGCCGTATGGGACCTCGGCGAGCCCGGCACGCCCGGCGAACGGCGGATCGGCATCGACGGGGAGACCGTCGCGGCACGGGTCGCGCACCGGGCGGACCTCACCCCGGGCGACACGGTCACCGGTCCCGCGCTGATCGAGCAGTCGGACACCACCACACTGATCGCACCGGGCGACACCGGCGAGGTCGACGAGGCGCACAACATCGTCATCACCCGGCACGGAGACGGCCGTGGGTGAGCCTCGCCTGAGCGCCGTCGAGCTCGAGGTCGTCCGCCACGCCCTCGGCGGCGTCGCCGAGGAGATGGGGATCGCCCTCCAGCGGGCCGCGTACTCGCCGAACATCAAGGAGCGGGTCGACTGCTCCGCCGCGATCTTCGCCCCCGACGGGGAGATGGTCGCGCAGGCCGAGCACATCCCCGTCCACCTGGGGTCGATGCCGGGCTCGGTCGCCGCTGCGCTCGACGCCGCCGACGGCGAGCTCGACCAAGGCGTCGCCATCATCCTCAACGATCCCTACATGGGAGGTACCCACCTCCCGGACATCACCCTCGTCTCCGGCGTCCACGACGCCGACGGCACCCTGCTCGGCTACGCGGCGAACCGCGCCCACCACGCCGACGTCGGGGGCGCCGCGCCCGGCTCGATGCCGGCCGGGGCGACCGAGATCGCCGCGGAGGGGCTGCGCATCCCGCCGACCGTCGCCGCCGACGCCTCCGGGCCCCGCGAGGACGTGCTGCGGCTGATCGCGGCGAACTCGCGCACACCGGGCGAGCGCCTCGGTGACCTGCGGGCACAGTTCGCCGCGAACCACGTCGGCGGCCGCCGCCTGACCGAGCTCGCCGAGCGGCTCGGGACCGACGGGCTGCACCGCGCGATGGACGAGGTGCGCGACTACAGCGAGCGGCGCGTGCGCGCGGCGGTCCGCGCGATCGACGATGGCACCTACGCGTTCTCCGACGTGCTGGAGGTCGGCGACGACGTCACGATCCGCGCGATGGTCACCGTCGACGGCGAAGACGTCACGGTCGACTTCGACGGCACCGACCCGCAGGTACCGGTCAACGTCAACGCGGTGCGCGCCGTGACGGTCTCGGCTGCCTACTTCGTCTTCCGCATGCTCACCGATCCGGAGGCGCCACCGAACGCCGGCTGCTACCGGCCCCTCACGGTGGTCACCCCGCCGGGATCGGTCGTGCACGCAACGTTCCCCGCCCCGACCGCGGCCGGCAACGTGGAGACCAGCCAGCGCATCGTCGACGTGCTGCTCGGCGCCTTCGCGCAGGCCCTGCCCGACGTGGTGCCGGCCGCGAGCCAGGGGACGATGAACAACCTGCTGCTCGGCGCGAGCCACCCGGTGGCGTTCAGCTACTACGAGACGCTGGCCGGCGGGGAGGGGGCCACCCCCGACCGTCCGGGGCAGTCGGCGATCCACACCGGGATGACCAACACGCGCAACACGCCGGTCGAGGCCCTGGAGATCGCCTACCCGCTGCGCGTGTGGCGCTACGACATCCGCCCGGACTCCGGGGGTGCCGGCCGGCACGCCGGTGGCGACGGACTGGTGCGTGAGATCGAGGTGCTCGAGGACTGCACGCTGACGCTCCAGACCGAGCGCCGCGAGCACGCTCCCTGGGGCTTGGCGGGCGGGTCCGACGGCGCCCGCGGCCGCAACGTGCTCGTCTCCGGGGACGGCTCCGAGGAGGAACTGGGGTCGAAGGGGACGTGGCAGCTCGGGGCCGGCCAGCGCATCCGCGTCGAGACCCCCGGCGGGGGTGGGTGGGGCACGCCGGACTGACCGGGTACCCCGGGACCGTCCCCGCTCGGGGGTGGTCGGCCTCTCGCGTCACTCCTCCAGCTCGAAGGTGACCTTCAGCGTCACCTCGTACGCGGCGATCCGGCCGCCGTCGAGCACGACCTCCTGCTCCTTCACCCAGGCGCTATGGACGTTGCGGAGGGTCTTCGTCGCGCGCTCCACGCCGCGCGACACCGCGTCCGAGAAGCTCTCGGGGGACCGCGCGCTGATCTCGGTGACCCGTGCGATCGAATCGGTCTGGACCATGGTCGTCCTCCTCGTCGTGTCTGCCTGCTCCACCACCGTGGCTCCCCCGGTCCGGGCGCGGAGGCGCCCGGCGCGTCGAGGTGGACAACCCCCGTTCGGGCGGGGCGGCGCCCCGCCGCTCGTCCCCGCGCGTCCTGCGCTCGTGCGCACCCGGGCGAGCCCCGGACCGCCTCCGCAGGCTCGGTCGGCCGTGGCGGGGCGGATAGCCTGCGGGCGTGCGTCGACGCCGCGTGTCCCGCCACGTCATCCTCGCGTTGGCGCTCGTCGTGGCCGCCAGCCTGGTCCTGCCCACCCGGACGTGGTGGAAGGCGCTGGGGGCCACCGCGGGTGCGCTCGACCTCGCGGTCCCGCGGCCGCTCGCCGCCGAGGTCGACCGGGAGCTGACAGCAGTCGGCGGCGTGGAGGGCCACCTGTACCGGTCCGGGGACGGAGCCCCGCCGGTGCTACTCGTCCCCGGCGCGACGCCGGACGGTCTCGCGGACCGGCGGGTCGAGCGGGTCGCGCGCTCGCTCGCCGCGGCACGACGGACCGTGTTCGTCCCGCAGCTCGCGCTGTACGAGGAACGGTTGGAGCGAACCGACGTCGTCGCGCTGGTCGATGCGGCCGCCGGACTGCTGGAGGAGACCGGCGGCGAGCGCACCGTCGTCGTCGGCATCTCCTACGGCGGCTCCCTCGCGCTCGTGGCCGCCGCGGATCGTCGCCTCGTGGACGTCGTCGACACGGTCGCCGTCCTCGGGGCCTACGCGGACCTGGTCGGAGTGATCCAGGCGATCACGACCGGTGTGTCGCTCGTGGACGGGGAGGCTCATCCCTGGGACGCGCACCCCGAGGCGGAGGACGTCCTCCGTGACCGCATCGTGGAGCTGCTGGCGCCCGAACAGCGCGAGCTGCTCGGCGCGGCGCTGGCCGGCACCGTCGACCCCGTCGACCTACCGGACCCGGCCGCGACCTTCCACGAGCTCCTGACCAACACCGACCCCGCACGGACCTTCGAGATCGCCGAGCAACTGCCGGGACCCGTCCGGGCCCGTCTCGATCGTCTCTCCCCCGCCGGCCACCTCGACGACGTCGCCGCGGACATCGTCGCGATGCACGCCACCGACGACCCGCTCGTGCCGTTCGGGGAGGGGCTACGACTGGTCTCCCTCCGGCCGGACACGACGCTCCTGCCGCTCACCACCTTCGGTCACGTCGAGGCCGACGCAACCGCGACGCCCGGGTGGGCCGACTCCGCCCGTGACCTCCTCCGTGTCTGGCGGTTCACCGCACGGGTGCTGGGACCGCAGGAGGGACCACTCCCCCGTAGCCACTGACCACCGCCCGACCGACGGTGCCTGCGAGGCGATGGGCACGAGGTCGTCTACCATGACGGCCCCGTACCTCCGAGACGGGAAGGTTCTCCCGTGTCGCGTGCAGCCGCACCGATCGCCGTCGCCGCCGCTCTGCTGCTGGTGGTCGGCGTTGCATCTGCGCTGTTCTTCGTCGACGCCGACGAGGTCGACGATCCCGTCGCGATCGACTCGCCGGCGCCGACCGAGGAGCCGGTGGATCCCGTCGACGAGCCCGAGCCCACGGCCGACGACCAGCCGGAGGACGAGTCCACCGCCGAACCCACGCCCGAGTCCACCCCCGAGCCGCCACCGGAGCCGGATGTCGACCCGTCCGAGGAGGAAGCGGCGGAGGATGAGGACCCGGGCGACGACGAGGCAGACGGCGAGGAGTCGGACGAGGACGCGGACGACGAGGACGGCGACACGCTCGCCCTCGACGACCTTCCCGAGACGGGCGCCGGCGTCCCCGCTGCCCTCGCCGGGCTGATCGCGCTGCTCGGAGCGCTCGGACTCATCCGCAGAGCCTGATCCAGCCTGGGGGTCGCTTCGCGCAGCCCCCTGTGGAACCATCCTCCTCTGGGCGCCCGTAGCTCAACTGGACAGAGCAGCGGACTTCTAATCCGCAGGCTGCAGGTTCGAGTCCTGCCGGGCGCGCCA
>CAZADJ010000065.1:0-12484 GCA_964483845.1 uncultured Actinomycetota bacterium
CGCTCGCACGCTCCTCGAGACAGTCCACGTCACCGTTGCGGGTGTGGAGGCGGAAGTCGATGTAGACGAACGGGGCCGGGTCACCGCAGACGACCGGCTCGAGCTCGTCGCCGGAGGGGAACTCGACCTGCAGCCGGTCGCGGTCCAGGTAGTAACCGAACCCGCTGATGCTCCTGCTGTTGACCACCACCCGATCGATGTCGTCGAGGGTGTTCACGATCGCTGCCGCCTCCCGGTAGCCCTCCCGGGGCACGTGGCCGACCTCCACGCTCTCCGGCCAGAAGCGTGCGAAGGCGACGAGCGCCACGATCACCAGCAGCACCGCGGGGAGCGCGGTGAGCCGCTCCGACTCCGGGGTCGCGCGGGCACCCCACAGGCGCTCGGCACCTTCGAGCAGCCCGGTCAGGCCGAAGGCCGCGAGCGCCAGCACGTGGAACAGCACGAAGCTGGCGAAGCGGTGCATCACGAACAGCTGCAGCACGGTCAGGGTCGTGAAGGTGAGCCCGACCGGCACCACCAGGTGCGCCACCAGGCCCCACCCTCCCCGCTCGATCCGCATGGAGCGGAGCGCGCCGAGGGCGAGCACCACACCGGTGACGGCGAACAGCACCCGGCTGGACGCGTCCGGCGCGAGCAGCCGGGCGCTGCGCTCGAGCAGCAGCGTGAACGGGCCGGTCACCGGCGCGTGCCACGGCAGCCGCTCCCCGAACTCCTGGCCGGTGGCGACGATGAGGTCGCCGAGCACGGGCGCGTAGAAGACCAGCGACGCGACCGCGACGACCGTCGCGGTGATCACCGCGAGCCGCCGGGTGGCCGCACGGCGCAGGAGCACCAGCACGTGGCCCGCGAACGCGAGGACCACGACCGGCAGCGCCCAGATGCCAGCCAGCGCCCCGGCCGTCAACGTGGTGCCCGCAGCGCGGTCCCGCCGCTCCTCGAGGCGCAGCGACGCCCAGAGCATCGCCGCACCGGCCAGGAACCCGAGCCCGTAGCCGCGGGCCTGCGGCGCGAGCTCGAGGTGGACCGGCGAGGTCAGGGCCAGGAAGGTGAAGATCACCGCGCAGGCCGGACGGTCCCGCCGCCACAGGACGTGCGCGACGATGCCGACTGCCGCCAGCGCCGGGAGCACCGACCAGACGCGGTAGATCGCCTCGGCTCGTCCGAGCACGCTCGTCGTGGCCCAGGCCAGCAGGCTGAAGAGCATGTGGTTGTTGGGCACGTAGCTGCCGAAGGTCCCGCGGGGGCCGGGATCGACGTAGCGGGCGACGGTGAAGGTCTCGTCGCCCCAGAAGCCGAGGTTCAGCGGGACCAGCCGGGTCCAGACCAGGAGCCCCGCCATCACGAGCAGGGCCCAGGCCGTGGGGGAACGCACCAGCCGGCGGACCAGCGCGCCGACCGTGGCCGGGTCGCGGTCAGGGTCGCGCTGCGGCCGCTGCTCCGCGGGGGGACGCAGCTCCCGGACCTCGATGCGCAGGCGCTCCGCTTCCTCGCGGTGTGCGGCGAGCTGGCGCCGCGCGGTGGCGAGCTCCTCCTCGAGGTGCTCCGTACGGGCTTCGAGCTCCTCGATCCGTGCCGCGGCCTCCTGGCGGAGCGCGATCGCCCGACGCCAGCGTGCCTCGGCCTCGCGCAGGTCCCCGTCGGGGGGGCGGTCTCCGGCCGCGTCGCCCTCGGCCCGTCCCCCGGACGGTGACCGCCCGGCCCCTGCGGGGCGCCCGCGGGCGAGCGCGGCGTCCAGCTCGCGGGCCCACGCGGGCAACTCGCGGTCCTCCGGCTCCCCCTCGCTCACCGCAGTCACCCCTCGGACGTGTCGGTGAGTCCGCTCAGCAGCCCGTCGAGGAGCCCGTCCGGTGACCAGCCGCCGGGCACGGTGATGACGTGGTCTGCGCCGTGGCTGCGCACGAGGGTGGCGGTGCGGACGCGCACGTAGTCCGACCACGGGCGGTCCCGGGTGACGCGCTCCCAGTCGGTGCGAGGCATCAGGAACTCGAACAGGGCGCGGTGCCGGCGCAGCGCGTCGAAGTCGTCGTCGGTGGTGAGGTAGACCGGCCGGAAGCCCGCGCTCACCGTCTGGAGCGCGGCGACGTGCCCCAGCAGGCGCTCGAGGTCGTCCGGCTCGACCTCGTCGAGCACGAACAGCACGGTCGGCACCTGCTCGGACGGACGCACCCGCTCCGCGATCGGGCGGGCCAGCGGCCGGAGCGCCCGCTTCGCCGTGTCGGGTAGCTCCTGGAACGTGGCCTCGCCACGGCGGAGCGCCCGGACCGAGCGCACGCGGAACCACCGGTCGAGGCGTCGCAGCAGGGCGACGAGCCGCCAGGCGGCGCGGCGTACCGGGGACGGGGTCGGCCGGCCGCGGTCCGAGGCGGCTGAACGGGCCCGCTCGCCGCGCGCCGCGATCGCGGTCTCGATGGCCGTGGCCGCGTCGGCGGCTCCGTTGCCAGGGTGGAGCTCGCCAGCGCGGCGGCGCATCCGCTCACGGACGTCGGGGTCGAGGATGCGGCCGAGCTGGTCCTCGAGCGCCTCCGGTGTGGGCTCGGGCAGGTTCAGCCCGACCCCGACGCGCTCGGCGTACGCGGCGCGGGCGGCCTGGTCGTCGGCCTGGGTCTCCAGGTTCGGGACGAAGATGGTGGGGACGCCGAAGGCGATCAGCTCGTGGTAGGTGTTGTAGCCGGCTGCGGCGACGGCGAGGTCGAACGCGCGCAGGTAGCGGCTGAGCGGGTACACGGAGAAGCGGTGGACGTCCACGCCCGCGGCGTGCTCGTCGGCGATGGTGGACTCGGCGAGGCTCACGGTCAGACCCGGTTCCCGGGCCAGGCGCTGCACCACCATCCCCACGGTCGAGCCGATGTCGTTGATGTTGCCCGCCCCGAGCTGGACCAGCGCGGCCGTGCGCTCCGGAGGGATGCCGAGCTCGCGGCGCGCGTCCTCGCGGGACAGCAGCTCCGACTCGTCGAGGAAGAGCACCGGGGCGACCCGCACGACCTCGTCCCGATCCCGGAACCGGGTGGTGGCGCCACGGTCCACCTCGCCGGCGAACTCGCCCGGCTCGATGATCACGTCGAAGTGGCGCGAGAAGAACTCGATCGGGTTGTCGATCCCCGGTCGCCACATGGCCCGGCGGGACCAGACGAGCAGCAGGTCCGGGTGCGTCTCACGCAGCCGCAGCATCCCCCGGTACGGGTGGGTGCCGTCGAACACGAGCGCGCGGGGATCGTGGCGCGCGATGATCTCGTTCAGGCGGGTCTCGAGGAGGTCGTGCCAGTCGCCGTACGACAACCCGGAGTACTTGCGTGACGGGACGTACTCGACCGGGAACCCGCTCGTGCGCACGGCGCTGACCGCCTGCGACATGGTCACGAACAGCGGCTCGATGTCGGGACCGGTCCGTCGCGCGAGGGACATCAGGCGGGTGAGGTGGCCGAGTCCGGCTCCGTTGCTGCTGACGAACAGCACGCACCGCCGCTGACCGTCGCGCCCGGTGGCCGGGCGGGCGGCGGGCTCGGGAGCCGCCGGTGCGGTGACGTCGGCCGTCGGCTCGGGCTCCGCGCGGCGGCGCGCGGGACCGGGGACGGGACCGTCCCCGGTCCGCGGTTCGCCGATCAGGTCACGCAGCCGGTCGCGGTGGACCGCGTGGCTGAAGCGCTCGCGGACCACCGCCCGTCCCGCCTCGCAGCGCTCGGCCCACACGGAGGGGTCGTCGCGCAGCGCCGTGACCGCGGGAAGGACGCCGGCCGGGTCGGTGTAGGTCGCGCCGTCGGCGAACACCGGTGCGAAGTGGTGCGGCAGGATCGCCGCCGCACCGCTCGCCAGCGCCTCGAGGATGGTGCGGCCGAAGGCCTCGACCGACCGCGGGTGGTGGAAGTAGACGAAGAAGTCGAGACGTCCGAGGAAGCGGCGGACTGGCATCGCGCCGTACGGGTGGACGCGCCAGTTCGCCGGTCGGCCGCCGAGCACCCGCTCGGCCGCCTCGGCCCCACCGAGGATCTCGACGACGACGTCGGGACGGTCGGGGTAGGCGGCCAGCAGCGCGTCGCGGTCCGCCGGCCACTTGTGCCACGAGTCGCGACCGTGCCGACCGATCACCGTCGGGGTCGAGGGAGGCTCGACCCGCTCGACCGCCCAGGCGCCGGGGTCGATGACGTTCACCCAGTCGTGGTCGGTGAGGGGCAGGTCGACCCCGGTCGCCCGCGCGTCCTCCCGTAGGGCCTCGCGCACCAGCGGGCCGATGGGCGCCCACGTGAACCGCCCACCGAAGTGCTCGGCGAGGCGGTCGTCGATCTCCCGCGGCTCGTAGAAGCGCTCGCGCCGGCCGCGGAGCGTCGGCGCCTGGTTCGCGAGGAGGAGCCGGACGTCGGCGTCCACGCGGGGGAGCTCCCCGAGCGGTCCGGCGGCGACCGCCGGGTGGCGGACGGCCAGCAACCCGGCGCTGACCGGGCCCGCGGTGATGACCTCCGCCGTTCCCTCGCGCACACAGCTGGCGAGCCGGTCGTTGAACGGTCGTCGCCGCGCGACCAGCGCGCTGTCGATCTGGAGCAGCCCGGTCCGGTAGCCGGCCGCAGCCTGCGCCCGGATCTCCTCGGCGGTGCTCGCCGCGGTCCCGCCGGGCAGGCGGCAGTCGGTCGCGATCACGACATCGAACGTGCGTGGGGTCACCTGCGGGGACTCACCTCGGTCGCTTCTTCACGAACTCGCGGTACTGCTCGATCACACGGTCCGGGTCGCCCTCCTCGAGGATCTCACCCTGCTCGATGAAGACGGCACGGTCACACGTCGCCTCGATGGAGCTGAGGGTGTGGGTCACCAGGCACACCGTCCCCGCGCCCGCGCGCAGCTCCTTGATGCGCTGCTCGCTGCGCTCCTTGAAGACCTCGTCCCCGGTCGACAGGGCCTCGTCGATCAGGAGGATCTCGGGCTGCACGGCCGTCGAGATGGAGAAGTGGAGGCGAGCGCGCATCCCCGACGAGTAGGCCTTGAGCGGGAGGTCGATGAAGTCCTCGAGCCCGGCGAACTCGACGATCTCGTCCACCTTCTCCTCCACCTCCTCCCGCGGCATCCCCATGGCCAGGCAGCCCAGCAGGATGTTGCGCCGGCCCGAGACGTTCTGCTGCAGGGCGGCGCCGACGCCGAGGAGGCTGGGCTGGCTCCGGGCGTACACGGCCCCGGAGTCCACGGGGAGCAGCCCCGCCATCGCCTTCATGAGCGTGGACTTCCCCGACCCGTTGCGGCCGATGATCCCGAGTGCCTCACCCTCGGTGAGGGTGAGCGAGATCCCGCGCACGGCGTGGATCTCCCGCGCCGCGGGACGACGGAAGCCCTTCGAGATGAACTCGCTGATGCGTGGTCGACGGTCCTCGAAGGCGTGGTACGTGACGTGGACGTCGTCGACCAGCAGGGTGATGTCGCTGCGGGGGCTCGTCGGGGCGGACGACGTGTCAGCCACGCCCGTACTCCTTCTCGCCGGCACGGAAGAACAGCAGCCCCGCGACGAACATGACCACCGCCCACACCAGCCCCGAGAGCCACATCTGGGGGACGAACTCGTGCGTCTGCGAGGCCATCAGGTACTCACGCGGCAGGCTGACGAAGACGTAGAAGGGGTTGGCGATCATCATCTCGTGGAGCGGCCAGCCGGGGAAGCGGTCGGCCACCCGCGGGAGGAAGTGGTCGACCGAGAAGAGCACGCCGGAGAGGTAGAAGAAGATGCGGAAGAGGTAAGGGATCACGTTGAGGATGTCGCGGATCTTGTCGCCGACCCGGGCGAAGAAGAACGCGACCCCGACGTTGAACACGATCTGGATCACGAGCGCGGGGATCGCGACCACCCAGATCAGGCGGATCGGCTCGCCGGTCGTCACCAGCACCAGCACCATCACCACGAGCGCCGATCCGTACGCGAACGTCTCGCGCAGGACCGAGGAGATCGGTAGCAGCGCCCGGGGGAACTGCAGCGAGCGGATCAGTCCCTCGTTGTTCACGACGGTCGCCGCCCCGCCCATCACCGCCCGCTGGCAGAAGTTGTACGAGAAGATGCCGATGGCGAGGAAGCCGATGAAGTTGTCCACGCCCCGGTCAGCGCCGAGGATCAGGCCGAACACCACGTAGTACACGCCCACGAGGAGCACCGGGTTGAGCAGGTGCCAGAGGTTGCCGAGGGCGGTGTCGAGGTGCTGGGCCCGCAGTTCGCCCTGGGAGACGGCGACGGCGAACTCACGCCGCGCCCACATCTGACGCAGGTACTCCGCGAGTGACGGCGTCTCGCCGAGACGCCGCAGGTCCGGTGGGACCGCCGTCGTGCGATCACTCAACGCGTTGGCCTTCGGAGAGCCGGAACGGGCGACAGGCAGGCTACCCTCACGACCAGTCGGACCCCGACACCGCGAGGACCGGAGGGCTGATGGTGGCCGACCCCGAACGGTACTTCGCCGAGGAGACCTGGACGGCGGGCGTCATCGGCCTCGGCTACGTCGGGCTCCCCCTGGCCGTCACCGCGGTGCAGCGGGGGCTGCGCGCCATCGGGTTCGACATCTCCGAGGCGCGGGTGGAGGCGCTGCGCGCCGGGACCTCCCACGTCGAGGATGTGAGCGACACGGAGCTCAAGGAGGGTCTCGAGGACGGTCTCGAGGTCACCACCGACGCGAGCCGCCTCGCGGAGGCGGACGCGGTCTTCGTGTGCGTGCCCAGCCCGCTCGGTCGTAACCGTCAGCCAGACATGTCCTACATCGAGGCTGCGGCGGAGACGGTGACCGGCTGTGCGCACGAGGGTCAGCTCGTCTCGCTCGAGTCGACCACCTACCCGGGGACCACCGAGGACATCCTGGTGCCCGCCGTGGAAGCCGCCGGGCTCGTCCTGGACGAGGACGTCTACGTCTCCTTCTCGCCGGAGCGGGTGGATCCGGGCAACCCGATGCGCACCGGCGACATCCCCAAGGTCGTCGGCGGGGTGACCGAGACCTCCGGCCGGGTCGCCAGGGCCGCGTACGAGCGGCTGCTGCCGACCGACATCCACCTCGTCTCCGACGCGAAGGCCGCGGAGCTCACCAAGCTTCTGGAGAACACCTACCGGGCGGTGAACATCGCGCTGGTCAACGAGATGGCGCAGCTGTCCCACGAGCTCGAGATCGACATCTGGGAGGTGATCGAGGCGGCGGCCACGAAGCCGTTCGGCTTCCAGGCCTTCTACCCCGGCCCGGGCGTCGGCGGACACTGCATCCCGCTGGACCCCCAGTACCTGGCGTGGCGGGCCCGCGAGAAGAAGTTCGCGACGCGCTTCATCGACCTCGCCGACCAGATCAACGCCCGGATGCCCGAGTACGTGGTCTGGCGCGTCGCCCGCGAGCTGAACCGGCTCGGTCGCCCGGTGCGCGGCACCCGCGTCCTCGGCGTCGGACTGTCCTACAAGCCGAACGTCGCCGACGAGCGCGAGTCGCCGTCCCTGGACGTGCTCCGCCTCCTGCGCGAGTGGGGCGCCGAGGTCGGTGTCCTCGACCCGTTCGTGGGGCGTGAGCGCGTCGAGGCGCACGGCTACGAGCCGGTCGCCGACGCCGGTCCGTTCGGTGACTGGGCGATGGCGCTCGTCCTCACCGATCACGACGCGATCGACTACGCGCAGCTCGCCCGTGAGGTCGAGGTGGTCTTCGACACGCGGGGGGCGTACCGCAAGCGTGGCCTCGAGGTCGACGCCGTCGTCCACCTCTGAGCCGGTCGTTCCGTGGGCGGTGAGGCGGTCGGTCACGGTCCGGTGCTGCCGCCGCTGTCACGGTGGCCGGCGGTCTCCGTCTTCATCCCCGCCAAGGACTGCGCCGACACGCTGGAGGCGGCGGTCGCGTCGGCGCTCGAGCAACGCTTCGACGGGTCCATCGAGGTGGTCCTGGGCGTCGCCCCGTCACGGGACGGCACCGAGGAGCTCGCCGGCAGGCTGAGCCACGACCACCCGCGGATCCGCTTCCGTCCGAACCCCGCGGGGACGACGCCAGCCGGGCTGAACGCGGCGATCCGCACCGCCAGGGGTGACGTGCTCGTCCGGCTCGACGCGCACGCCCAGCTGCCGCCGGGCTACATCGCCCGGGCGCTGGAGCTGTTGCGTGAGACCGGCGCCGCCAACATCGGGGGGATGCAGGTCCCGACCGGCACCACACCGTTGGGGCGGGCGGTCGCGTTGGCGATGGCCTCGCCGCTCGGCTCGGGAGGAGCTCGCTACCGCGTCGGGGGTGAGCCGGGGGACGTCGAGACCGTGTACCTGGGCGTCTTCCGGCGGGAGGCGCTCGACGAGGTCGGCGGCTTCGACGAGACCCTGATCCGCAACCAGGACTACGAGCTGAACCACCGACTGCGCGCGGCCGGGTACCGGGTCTACTTCCACCCCGATCTGCGGGTCCGCTACCAGCCGCGCCAGACCCTCCGGGCGCTCTGGCGCCAGTACGTGGACTACGGGGCGTGGAAGCGCCGGGTCGTCGCGCTGCACCCGAGTTCGCTGCGGCTCCGCCAGGTGCTGCCGCCGCTGTTCGTGCTCACCCTCGTGGCCGCCGTGGTGCTCGCGGTGGTGAGCGGGACGGTCTGGCCGCTGATCGTCGTCGCCGGGGCCTACGCCGCCGCGCTCACCGCCGGCGCACTGGCCGCGGTGGGTTCGGCGCGCGACACACCGGGTCTCGTCCCGCTGGTCGTGGTCGCCCTCGCCCTGATGCACCTGGCCTGGGGGCTAGGCTTCCTCGTGGGGCGTCGACGGGGTGGGGACCTGCGCCCATCCGCGCCCGGGTGAGCGGGAACCGACACCGATGTCAGACGCGATGCGTGACGACGACACCACGGCCCCGCGGGACCACCCTGCGGGAGGCAGCGACGAGCGTCACAGCGTGCACCACTACGTCCGCGACCGCGAGACGGGCGAGTTCGTCCGCGACGAGGTGACCGGCGAGTACCTGCGCGGCGAGATCGTCGACGAGTACCGGCAGCACGAGACCGTCGACGTCCCGCTGATGACCCGGCTGAACGTGCGCGGCTTCCGCCTCCTCATGGTGCTGGACGTCGCCGTCCTCGTCGTGGTGATGCTCGCCACCATGGTGTACCGGTTCGGTCTCGACTGGCCGGTCGGACCCGGCGGTCGCTACACCACGGGGTCCTACTTCGCGTCGTTCGCGGTCCTCGCCGGGCTGCACTTCGCGATGTTCTACTTCGGCGGGCTGTACGAACGCGAGCCACGGCTCGGCCGACCCTCCGTCCTGCCGCGCGCGTTCTCGCTCTCGTTCGGGGCGATCCTGCTCTTCGCCCTGATCGCCTTCGTGCTCGGTGGGACCGGGGTCCGCCCGCTGCCGGCCCCGACGATCAACCTCGCGGTCCTGGTGCTGCTCGGTTCGGTCGGTGTCACCGTGAACCGCGCGCTGGCCCGGGCCAACCAGCGGCGGCTCCAGGGACCGCCACGGGTCCTGCTCGTCGGCGCCCCGGACGAGGTGAACGTCGCGAGTCGCCACGTCGAACCCGACGGCGACGAGGTCCGGGTGGTCGGGGAGGTCTCGTCGACGGAGCAGCTCATCTCGAGGGTGGAGGAGCTCGAGGTCACCGACGTGGTGCTGCTCAGCGGCCGTCTGCTCGACGAGCTGTACCCGGACACGATGCGCGCGCTCGAGGCGCTGGACGTCGGTGTCCTGCAGCGGGTCACGGCGCGCGAGACGCTGTACGGCCTGCAGCGGGTGCGTCAGATCGGCGGCATGCCGTTCGTCCCCCTGCGTGAGCACACGCTCCCGATCTCCCGGGTCCGCTTCAAGCGCTTCCTCGAGCTGGGTTACCTCGTCGCGACAGCACCCGTCTGGCTGTCGACGCTGGCGCTGCTCGCCCTCCACCAGCTGGTGGTCGCGGGCCGGCCGGTCCTCTACTGGCAGACGCGCGTCGGCCGCGACGGCGAGCTGTACGAGATGGTCAAGTTCCGCACCATGCGTCCCCGGGCGGAGGACGACTCCGGTCCCCGTCTCGCGGAGCGCGACGATCCCCGGATCATCCCCGCGTGCCGATGGTTGCGTACGACCCGGCTCGACGAGCTCCCGCAGGTCTACAACGTCATCCGGGGGGAGATGTCGCTGGTCGGTCCCCGGCCCGAACGGCCCGAGCTCACCGCCCAGTTCGAGGAGCTCATCCCCGGGTACGCGACCCGCTACGAGATCCCTCCCGGGATCACCGGGCTCGCCCAGGTCCACGGCCGCTACCACACCGACCCGGAGTACAAGCTGGGCTACGACCTCCAGTACCTCGTGAACTGGTCGCCGCTGCTCGACCTCGAGATCATGCTCCGGACCGTGTGGGTCATCGTCACGCGTCGCATCTGAGTCGCCGGCTCCCCGACCGTCGGGCCGTTCGGCCCGCCGTCCCCGATCAGGGGACGATCGAGGCGATGCCCCGGGTGCGCCGCACCGACACGAGACCGCACGGTGGGGGCTCGGCCAGGGCCGCGTGCCCGACGCCGCTGACCTCGAAGGCCACCGACAGGTCGGGGGGTCGCAGCACCTTCACGCGCCCGCCGGAGGACGCGTAGAGGAGCCCGTCCTCCACCGCCAACCCCTGCCCGGTCCCGCCGACCTCCTGCGTGTGCACGACCGCTCCGCTCCCCGGATCGACGGCGAAGACCCGGCCGTTGTTGCTGAGCCCGTACACGACCCCGTCGAGGACCGTGACGTCCACGACGGAGGTCGCCCCCGGCACCGGGGTGATCTCCCACTGCAGGGTGCCCGCATCCAGGTCGTAGGCGGCGAACCGGGCCTCCTCGGCCTCCGGGTCGACGCCCAGCCCGCCGCGGATCTCGCTGCCGAGGTAGGCGACCTCGCCGTCGGCGGTGACCGAGCGGACCGACTGTCCCTCGATCAGGCCCCGGTCGACGGTGAGCGACCCGGTGGACAGCGAGAGGATCGAGAAGGCGCCGTCGAGGTGGCCGTACTCCGGCTGTGAGGCGATCAGGAGGCGGTCGCCGATCGGTTCGTAGTGCATGTCCCGGGGTCGGATCTGCTCGTGTCCGATGGTCGCGACGTGGGTCGGTGATCCCCCGGTCGCGCCGTCGACGCTCCAGATCTCGCCGGTCGGGTACATCGCGGCGTACACGCGCCCGCCGGCGGAGGCCAGGGCCTTCGGCTCGCCGACCACCCGCACGCGCCCGCTCGTGCGCGCGTCGAGGTCGTGGACCTGCAGCCCCCAGTGGCCGCCGACGTGGAGGCGGTCGCCGTGCCAGGTGATGGATTGGATGGGCTCCGGACGGGAGGCGAACCCGGCGTCGGCCAGCGGGACGACCGTGGCCGAGCCCACCCGCGTGTCGTAGCGCCAGACCTGTCCGCTGCCGCCGACCCCGATCACGTCGCCGCCGTAGGCGGCGAGCAGACGGTGCTCGTCGCCGGGCACGGGGGTCGCCAGGGTCGTCAGCCGGGCCGGATCGGAGAGGTCGAGGTGGTAGAGCGTGCCGCTCATCCGGGAGGTCAGCAGCGCCGCGGTGTCACCCGCGGAGGTGAGCGCATCGATGGTGCGCTCGCCGGGCACGTCGACGATCTCGTAGTCGCTGGGGTCCGCGGTGTCGATGATCGCCAGCTTCGCCGAGGGCTCGGTGCCCGCGACCAGCTTGTCGCCCACCAGTTCGAGCGTGTAGACGAAGGTCTCGTCGTCCAACTCCGGGGGCAGGATCGACTCGGCCTGGCCGGTGAGCCGGTCGATCGCGAACAGGTCGGCGTGCGCGCCGATGCCGGCGTACACGTGGGTGTCGGTGACCGCGAGGCTGCGCACGTAGTCCTCGTCGGGGGCGGGCGTGGCCAACTCCGAGGTGCTGCCGGTGACGGGGTCGTGGGCGTGGACGGTCCCGTCCGGGGAGGTGCCCGCGTACACGGTCCCGTCGCTCGCGACCGCCAGCGCCCAGACGTGGCTGGCGTCACCGAACGTGGTCAGGTGGGTCAACTCGCGGCTGTCGAGGCCCATCTCGTAGAGGTGGGCGGACAGGTAGGTCCCGACGTAGAGCGAGGTGTCGTCGGCGGCGGTGGCCCACGCGCCCTGGCTCGTCGGGAGGTCGACGACGTCCACCACGCGGTCCCGGTCGAGGTCGTACACGCCGATCGCCGGTGGGTTCAGCGAACGGGTCGTGAAGAAGAGCTCGTTGCCGACCACCTCGGCGCCGACCACCGCGGTCGACAGGCTGCCGGGGCCGAGCAGCTGCGTCTCGTCGGGACGGCAAGGGGCGTGGTCGGCGGCCGCGGCCAGGACCGAGTCGCAGACCGCGCTCGTGCCGCCCAGCGCGAGGACGCGGTCGGGCTCGACGCGATCGATCTCCGGCCCGACGACCGCGGGCAGGGCCGAGCAGGACTCGACCAGCAGGACCGGACCGGTGATCAGCGCGCCGGCGGCGACGGCGTCGGCGAGGACGTCCGCGCGGGCCAGGTGGACCGCGTCGGTGCGTGGCTCGAACTCGTGCTGGGAGATGGCGACGGCGGTGGCGTAGCGGTCGTCGCCGGCGAGCCGGTCGGTGCTG
>CAZADJ010000066.1:0-2558 GCA_964483845.1 uncultured Actinomycetota bacterium
CGACCTGTCGGCGCTCAGACCTCCTCGGAGAGCTCCTCGAGGATGTCGTCGGGGATGTCCTCGTTGGAGTAGAGGTCCTGGACGTCGTCGTTGTCGTCGATCGCGTCCAGCAGCCGCAGCACCCGCCGCGCCGCGTCGGGGTCGCCGACCGGGACCGTGCTGGACGGGACCTTCGTCATCGCGGCCTCCTTCACCGGCAGCCCCTTGTCCTCCAGCGCCTGGCGCAGGTCGCGCACGTCGGTGGGGGCGCACCACGCGACGAGGACGTCGCCCTGCTGCTCGATGTCCTCCAGGCCAGCGTCGATGCCGGCGATCATGACGTCGTCCTCGGTGGTCCCGTCGGCGTGCAGGGTGATCTGCCCGCGCCGCTCGAAGAGGTAGCCGACGGCGCCGGGCTCCGCGAGGCTGCCCTCGTGCTTGGTGAAGATCGACCGGATATCCGCCGCGGTGCGGTTCTTGTTGTCGGTGAGGCAGTCGACGAGGATCGCCACACCGTTCGGGCCGTACCCCTCGTACTGGGCGGGGATGTAGGCGACCCCCTCGAGCTCACCGGCCCCGCGCTTGACCGCGCGCTCGATGGTGTCCTTGGGGACGTCGTTGTCCTTGGCGCGCTGGATCGCGTCCGCGAGCGTCGGGTTCGCGTCGGGATCGCTGCCACCGTCACGGGAGGCGGCCTCGATGGCGCGCACCAGACGGGCGAAGAGCTTCCCGCGCTTCTTGTCCGCCGCACCCTTGCGGTGCTTGATGTTCGCCCACTTGCTGTGGCCGGCCATCGGTCCTCCGTCGTCGTCGTCCTCGATCGTACCGACGGCAGGACGCGTCACCGCTCGACGCTACGGGCCTCCCGGCGGGCCACGACGCGCTCGAGGAACAGCCGGTGCAGCCGGCGGTCGTCGGTGAGCTCGGGGTGGAACGCCGCCCCGAGCAGCGGCCCCTGCGCCACCAGGACCGCTCGACCGTCGACCTCGGCCAGCACCTCGACCTCCGGGCCCGCGCTCTCGACCCACGGTGCCCGTATGAACACGGCGTGGACCGGTCCCCCGTCGAGGCCACGCACGTCGAGGTCCGCCTCGAAGGAGTCGACCTGGCGTCCGAAGGCGTTGCGGCGCGTGGTGACGTCCAGTCCGCCCAGCAGCGGCTGGTCCCCCGACCGGTCGAGGCGGTCGGAGAGGAGGATCAGCCCGGCACAGGTCCCGAACGCCGGGAGGCCGTCGACCAGCCGCGCGCGCAGCGGCTCGAGCAGGCCGGTGATGTCGAGGAGCCGCCCGATGGTGGTGGACTCACCGCCGGGCAGCACGATGCCGTCCAGGTCGCCCAGGTCGTCGGTCCGCCGCACCCGGACGGCGCGCACCCCGAGCTCGGTGAGGGCGCGCAGATGCTCGAGCACGTCGCCCTGCAGGGCGAGCACCCCGACGGTCGGCGCGTCGTCGCGGATCGGCGTGGCGACGTCGGGCGGTCCCGCGCGACCGGGCGCCAGCCGCTCCCCCGGGATCCACTCCGCGGGGCTCACCGGCGCCGCCCCGCGGTCACCAGCCGCGGTCGGCGAGGCGCTCGTCCGGGCCGAGCGTGGAGGTCTCGATGCCCCGCATCGCGTCGCCGAGTCCGCGCGACACCTTGGCCACGACCGACGGGTCGTCGAACCGGGTCGTCGCCTCGACGATCGCACGGGCCCGTCGCGCCTGCTCCGACGGGTCGTCGGAGGACTTGAAGATGCCGGATCCGACGAACACGCCGTCCGAGCCGAGTTGCATCACGAGGGCCGCGTCCGCCGGGGTCGCGATGCCACCAGCGGTGAACAGCACGACCGGGAGCCGGCCGCTGTCGGCGATCTCGCGCACGAGGCCGACCGGGGCGCGCAGCTCCTTCGCGGCAGCGAACAGCTCGTCGTCGCGGAGCGTGGTGAGACGTCGTATCGCGCCGGTGATCGCACGGATGTGGCGGACCGCCTCGACGATGTTGCCGGTACCGGCCTCCCCCTTCGAGCGGATCATCGCCGCACCCTCCGAGATGCGGCGCAGCGCCTCGCCGAGGTCGGTCGCGCCGCAGACGAACGGGACGTCGAACGCCCACTTGTCGACGTGGTGCTCCTCGTCGGCCGGGGTGAGGACCTCCGACTCGTCGACGTAGTCGACCCCCAGCGTCTCGAGCACCTGCGCCTCTGCGAAGTGGCCGATGCGCGCCTTGGCCATCACCGGGATCGAGACCGCCTCCTGGATCGCGGTGATCACCTCCGGCGGGGACATGCGCGCCACGCCGCCGTCGCGACGGATGTCGGCCGGGACCCGCTCGAGGGCCATCACGGCGACGGCTCCGGCCTCCTCGGCGATGCGCGCCTCGTCGGGGTTGACGACGTCCATGATCACGCCGCCCTTCAGCATGTCGGCCAGACCGCGCTTGACCGGGGTCGTCCCGGTCCGCCCGGTGGCCTCGGAGCCCTGGTTCGTGCCGTCGGACATGATCGTCCCACCTGCAGGTCGGGGGTGCGGAGCGCTCGACGCGAGCCTACCTCCCGCGCATCCCGCGCGACGGCGTCGACGTCGGGACCGGCGGGACCGGCG
>CAZADJ010000066.1:2658-12307 GCA_964483845.1 uncultured Actinomycetota bacterium
CGGTCAGGGGAGCGACCCCGCCGGAGCGAGGAGGATCCACGTCGGTCCGGGACGGAGCGGGAGGTCCGTGCCGTCCGCCGTGGTGAGGCGCACGTGCTCGCCGCGCGCGGGTTTCGACCACTCGACGTCGTAGCGCTCGCCGTCGCGGAGCACGAGCGCGCGACCGGAGCCGACCACGTCGGTCGACGTGTACGGGTTCCCGGCCGAGTCGCAGCAGCCGCCGGTCCCGACGCGGGTGCCGAGCACCACCACGTTCGCGGCACCGATCCTGCCCTCCCCGGTGACCTGGTGGGGCGCGCCGTTCTGGCTCCGCCGGTACACGCCGGCGTCCCCGTCGTGGTCGAAGCCGGTGACGTAGCCGCGCGACATCGCGATCGCGATCGACTCCCCCGGGTGCTCGTCGCACGGGTCGGGGCACTCCACCGCGCCGGTGGGCGGCTCGTCGTCGAAGACCCACGGCACCGGGCTGGCCGCGTCGACCTGCTGGGACGCCGTCTCGAACAGCCGGTCGCCGTAGCCGTAGAGGTTGTGCGGGGATGGCCGGCTGCCGTCGCGGTACATCAGCGAGCGGTCCTCCTGCCGCCAGGCGAGCCCCGCGTCGGTGAGCGCGCTCCGCACCTCCGCGCGACCACCGGAGTTGAAGAACATCGGCTCGAACGGCGGCAGGACCTCGGCGTCCTCCGGGCGGGCGGAGCGGATCGGGCCGATGCGCTCGGGGACCTCGCTCTGGAAGAGGGCGATGAACCGGGTCGTGCCGCCCTCCACCAGCTCCTCGTAGACCACGTCCGCCTGATCGAGACCGGTCTGCGGGCGGGCGGCCGGCGCGTTGTCGACCTTCACCGCGACCGTCGCACGTCCGAGGACGTCGACGAGCTCGTCCTCGTCGTGGATCGGCGCACCGGTCAGCGGAGCCGTGCCGACCGCCTCGGGCTCCTCCGGTGTGGGGGTCGGCGTCGGCTCGGGCGTCGGGGTCGGCGACGGGGAGGGCGCCGTCGGCTCGGAGCCCCGGTCGCAGGCCGCGAGGATCAGGCCGATGCAGAGCAGCGCGGCGAGCAGCAACGGCCGGGCAGCGGGTGCGTGCATCGTGGTTCTCGCACGGGAGGGGTCACAGGCAGCGCGCAGCGTACGGCGTGACCGCGGCGCCGCGGTGCACCTCTCGCGTCGGCACGCCAGCTGCCTCTGCTCCCGTGCGTTCGGCCGGCGGTGAAGGTGGAGGCCGACAGGTCCCGGCCTAGAGACGCTCGAGGCGCGCGATGCGGTCCTCGATCGGCGGGTGGGTCTCGAACAGCACCGAACGTCGGCTCGCGCGCGCCACGGGCACCGCGTAGGGCGCGTGGATCCACAGGTGGGCGGTCGCGGCGGTGGCGCGGCGCAGCGGCGTCCCGTCGTCGGCGATCTTGCGCAGGGCGTCGGCGAGGCCGGTCGGGTACCGGGTGAGCAGCACCCCCTCGATGTCCGCGAGGTACTCGCGCTGTCGGCTGACCGCGAGCTTCAGCAGGCGGGCGACCAGCGGTGCGACCACCGCCACGAGCACCCCGAGCACCGCGAGGACGGGCAGCGCCCCGTCGGTGCGGCGACGGTCTCGTACCCACCCGCCGTGCGCGAAGGCCCGCAGCGTCCACTCGGCGAGGAGCACGATCCCACCGACGACGACGGTCGTCACCGCGAGGAGGCGGACGTCGAGGTTGCGCACGTGGGCGAGCTCGTGGGCGAGCACGCCCTCGAGCTCCTGGCGGTTCAGCTTCTCGAGCAGCCCCGTGGTCACCGCGATCGCGGCGTGGTCGGGGTCGCGCCCGGTCGCGTAGGCGTTCGGCGCGGCGCTCTCGACCAGGTACAGGCGCGGCTTGGGTAGCCCGGCCGCGATGGCCAGCCCCTCGACCAGGTTGTGGTAGCGACGGTGCTCGCCGGGGTCGGCGGGACGCGCGCCGGTCGCGGCGATGACGATGCGGTCGCTCGCGTACCAGGAGGTCGCGACCGACCCGCTCCCGAGCCCCAGGGCCAGCACCGGCCCGAGCGGGCCGAGCCCGCTGAGCTCACCGAAGGTCCAGCCGAGCAGCGCCGCCAGCACGCCGGCGATCACGACCAGGAGGAGCGACAGGCGGCGGTTGCGCGCCGCGACGTCCTCCGGGTGGCGACGCAGCGGGACGCGTGCGCCCACGGTCGATCAGCTCCGCAGCGGTGTCAGAAGCGCACCTGGACCGGGTCACGCGACTCGGGGTCGTCGATCTCGAAGTACTCGTGGTCCTCGAACGAGAACAGGTTGGCCACGACGTTGGTCGGGACGGTCTGACGCGCGGTGTCGTAGGAGCGCACGGCGGTGTTGTAGAACTGCCGTGCGTAGCTGATGCGGTCCTCGGTCGCGGTCAGCTCCTCCTGCAGCTCCCGGAAGTTGTCGCTCGCACGGAGCTGCGGGTAGTCCTCCGCGACCGCGAACAGGCTCCGCAGCGCCTCGGTGAGCATCCCCTCGGCCTCGGCCTGCTCCCGCACGCCGCCGGCGGCCATCGCCTGGGCGCGCGCATCGGTGACCGCCTGGAAGGTCTCGCGCTCGTGTGCCGCGTAGCCCTTGACGGTCTCGACGAGGTTGGGGATCAGGTCGTAGCGACGGCGCAGCTGCACGTCGATGTCCGCCCAGCTCTGCTCGACGCGGTTGCGCAGTGTCACCAGCCGGTTGTAGAGCACCACCCCGACCGCGACCACGACACCGACGATCCCCAGGAGGATCAGCAGGAACACGACCAACTCCACCAGGACACCTCCGCGCGCCGCCTACCGCCCCCGACGTGACGATCCTAGGCAGCGCCCCCGGTCACGTCGACGTAGCAGTCGCGGATGCGCGCCGCGATCACCGGCCAGTCGTAGTCGGCCACGGCCTCCCGAGCGGCCGCGGCCAGCGCCCGCCGTCGTGCCGGGCTGCGCAGCAGCTCGTCGATGGCGGCGGCGAGCGCACGCGGGTCACCCGGCCGGACCAGCACCCCGTCGCGCCCGTCACGGATCACGGAGGCGTAGCCGGGTATCGCCGAGCCCACGACCGGCACACCGGCGGCCATCGCCTCGAGGAGCACGATGCCGAACGACTCGCCGCCGAGCGCCGGTGCGACGAAGAGGTCCGCCGCGGCGTGGAACCGCGGCAGGTCCTCGGGCTCGACGCGGCCGACGAAGGACACGTCGGGCCGCAGCGTCGGCGGGAGCAGCTGCTGGCAGCGGTCCCGCTCCGGACCGTCGCCGACGACGAGCAGACGCACGGCCGGGTGCTCCGACTTCACCTGGAGGAACGCACGCACGAGCTGCTCGAGACCCTTGCGCGGCTCGAGGCGGCCGACGAACAGCAGCGTCGGGCGCTCCCCGTCGTCGTCGGGGATCGGCTCGGCCGAGGCGAACCGGCTCACGTGCACCCCGTTGGGGATCTCGGTGAAGGCCGCGACCGGCCAGCCGAGGGCGTCGGCGTGGTAGCGCGCCGCCGGCCGGCTGACCGCGATCCGGCGGTCGAGGCGCGCCAGCAACCGGGAGAGGACCGGTCGTGCCGCGCGGTAGACACGATCGCGGTCGGACCACGCGTGGAACGTGGCGACGAGCGGCCGCGGTGCCCGAACCGCAGCCGTCAGCCCGAGCGTCGGCACGGCCGGCTCGTGGACGTGGACCACGTCCGGGTCGTGCTCGCGGATCGCGCGGAGGCTCCTCACCGCCGACCGCGGCGACCACGCGATCGGCGCGACGGAGTCGTTGAACGGCACCCGCAGCGACCCCCCCACGGCCCGCGCCCACCCGCCCGGGTCGCCGTCGGCGGGACCGACGACGAGGACGTCATCACCGGCCGCGCGCAGCTCCCGGGCCAGCGCCTCGACGTGAGACTGCACCCCGCCGGGCGCGGAGAGGTCGTACGGACAGACCAGCGCGACCCTCATCGCGGCCGCACCGCGGGGTGGCCGGGCTCGCGCTCCGCCAGCCAGTTCGGCACGAAGACGTGCCACTGGTGCGGTGCCTCGGCGATCAGGCCCTCGAGCGCGGAGGCGATGCGCTGCGTGCCGACCTCCACGTCGAGGTCCGACACGTCGATCGGCTCGTGGGCGATCCCGATCCACCCCCGGGGCGTGGTGAAGAACGCACCGGGCACCACCGGCCGGCCGGTCCGCCGTGCGAGCGCCGCCGGTCCTGCCGGCAGACGGCACGGCTCACCGAAGAAGTCCACCACCGGCCCCCGGCCGGTGAGGTCCCGGTCGGCCAGCAGTGTGGCGATCGCGCCGTCGCGCACCCTCGCCTCCAGCCGGCCGATCGTGTCGGCGCCACGCTCGAGGGCGATGACCTCGATCCCGAGGGTCTCGCGCAGTCGCACGAACCGCTCGAACAGCCGGCGCGGGCGCAGCCGCTCCGCGATCACGACCAGCCGCCACCCCCGCTGGGTCGCGTAGAAGGCACCGAGGTCCCACGAGCCGATGTGACCGGTCGCGAGGATGCCGCCGCGCCCCGACGCGGCCAGCTCGTCCAGCGCCTCCAGACCGCGCTCACCGCTGCGGGCGCGCACGTCGTCACCGTCGAGGGTGTGGGCACGGAAGGCGTCCACCCAGTAGCGCGCGTAGGACCGGTACGCGCGCCGCGTCACCTCCTCGAGCACGTCAGCGGTGGGGTGGCCGCAGGCGCGGGCGAGGTTCAGGCGCACCTGCCGACGTCGGGCGGGACCGCCGAAGCGGTACCACACGTCGCCCAACCGGTCGGGTACCCGCCACGCGACCGGCTCCGGCAGCCGGGCCACCGCCTCCCAGACCGCCGCGTACCCGAGGTACGTGGTCTGGTGCCGCCAGGTCTCCTCCCGACCGTCGGCCCGTCCAGCGCCACCTCGCCGGCCACCGTCGTCGCCGCTCACGACACGTCACGCCGGTCGACCTCGCGGAGCTGCGGCACGACGTGCCGGACGCGCTGCCAGACCGTGTAGGCACCACCCAGCGCGAGCACCACGAGCCCGACCGCCAGGAGCCAGCGGTGGAGGACGAGCGCAGCGATGACGATGATCGTGCGTTCGGCACGCTCGATCAGCCCGACGGTGCAGTCGACCCCGATCGACTCGGCCTTCGCGCGCACGTAGCTCGTCACCTCCGCGGCGATCAGGGCGGCCGCCGCCACGCCGAACAGCACCGGCTCGTCGCGCACCCACCACGCGATCGCCGCCAGCACGGCCCCGTCCGCGAGCCGGTCCGCCACCGAGTCGTAGAAGCCGCCCAGCCGGGTCGTCCCTCCACTGGCGCGCGCGACGCTGCCGTCGAGGAGGTCGGCGATCCCGGCCGCGGCGAGCATCAGACCGGCAGCGACGGGCCGCTCGACGGCGATCAGCCCGGCGGTACCCGCCGCGAGCAGCAGGCCCAGGAGCGTCAGCCCGTTCGCCGTCACACCGGCCCGGGCCAGCCCCTCGCCCAGGGGGCGGACCAGGCGCGTGGCCAGCTCCCGCCGGTGGGCGTTGATGGTCATCGGATCCCCTCGTGAGGGTGCACACCTCAGACGCTAACGCGTCGCGGGGCGCGGCCGCACGGGCGCGCGGAGCCACCTACGATGAGCGCTCCGGCGCTGCCGGGCGCCGTGGGAGCCGATCCGGGGTGCCCCGGGAGGTGGGTTGGCGATGGCCGAGGAGCTGGCGGTACCGACCGCGAGGATCCGCAACGTGGTCCTGCTCGGACACGGCGGGACCGGCAAGACGACGCTCGGCGAAGCCCTCATCAACGCCGCGGGGTTGACCGATCGCATCGGGTCGACGACGGACGGTACGAGCCTGCTCGACTTCGAGCCCGAGGAGCGCGACCGGCAGCACTCCCTCGGCCTGGGCGTCGCCGCCGTCCCGTGGGGGGACCACAAGATCAACCTCCTCGACGCACCCGGCGGCCCCGAGGTGATCGGTGACGCGTACACGGCCCTCATCGCTGCGGACGTCGCGGTGTTCGTGGTCGACGCCACCGCCGGCCTCCGACCCCAGCACGAGGAGCTCTGGGCGGCGTGCCGTCAGCTGTCGCTCCCGCGCGTCGTGTTCCTCAACATGCTCGACAAGGAGGGCGCCGCCTACCAGCGCAACATCGATGAGCTCCGCGAGCGCTACGGCAAGGCGCTCGCACCGGTGCACATGCCGATCGGCCTCACGGAGGACTTCACGGGGATCATCGACCTCCTCCACGGCAGGGCCGTCGAGCTCGTCGACGGCGAACGTGTGGAGCGGGAGATCCCCGACGAGCGTCGGGAACAGGCGGAGCAGAACCGGGAGTTCCTCGTCGAGGCGATCGTCGAGAACGACGACGACCTGCTCGTGCGCTACCTCGAGGGCGAGACCCCGACGGCGAAGGAGCTCGGGGCGACCTTCGCCAAGGGCATCGCGCGGGCGAACTTCTTCCCGGTCCTCTGCGGCGCGGCCGCCGCGGGGATCGGGGCACACACCCTCGCGGAGTTCCTCGTCGAGGAGTGTCCGTCGCCGGCCGACCTGGCCGACGTGCGCGGCAGCGACCTCGACGGGCCGCCGGCGGTCGCCGTCGCCAAGACCTTCTCCGACCCCTACGTGGGGCGCATCAACGTCCTGCGGGTGCGCCAGGGTGAGCTCCGCGGCGACACGACGCTGGTCAACGCGCGGACCGGAGGGGAGGCGCGACTGTCCGCCATGTTCGCGCTGCGCGGCAAGGACCAGCTGCCCCTGCCGGCGGTCAACGCCGGTGACGTCGTCGCGGTCGCGAAACTCGACGACGTCCGCACCGGCGACCTGCTGCACCTCGAGGGCTCCGAGCCTCCGGACCTCCCGACCGTCGCGCCACCCGAGCCCTACTTCCGGGTCGCGTTGTCGCCGGCGTCCTCCGGTGACGACGAGAAGCTGTCGACGGGGCTCGCACGTATCGTCGAGGAGGACCCGGCCCTGGAGATCGAGCGGGACCCGGTCACCCACGCGCTCGTGCTCCGCGCCTACGGCCCCACCCACGTCGACGTCGCCGTCCGACGCCTGGAGCGCAAGTTCGGGGTGCACGTCACGCAGTCGCCCCCGAAGATCGCCTACCGCGAGACGCTGAAGCGGCCGGCCGAGGGGATCGGCAAGCACGTGAAGCAGACCGGCGGCCACGGCCAGTTCGGCGTCGCGCAGATCGAGGTGGAGCCCCTCCCTCGCGGCGCCGGGTTCGAGTTCGAGGACGAGATCGTCGGCGGGGTGATCCCCAGCCAGTACATCCCGTCGGTCGAGAAGGGGATCCGTCAGGCGATGGAGCGTGGGCACCTCGCGGGCTACCCGGTCGTCGACGTCAGGGTGCGCCTGGTCGACGGCAAGCACCACTCGGTGGACTCGTCGGACATGGCGTTCCAGACCGCCGGGATCCTCGCCTTCCGGGACGCCGCCGACGCCGCCGGCGTGAAGCTGCTCGAGCCGATCCTCGAGGTCGACGTCTCCGTCCCCGACGACCACACCGGCGACGTGATGGGTGACCTGTCAGCCAGACGGGGGCGCATCCAGGGCACCGACCCAGCCGGCGCGGGCCGGCAGATGATCCACGCGCTCGTCCCGGAGGCGGAGCTGCTCACCTACCCGGCCGAGCTGCGGGCGCTCACGTCGGGGACCGGCACCGTCGCGATGAGCTACCACCACCACGAGGACGTCCCCGACCACGTCGCCCGACGCGTCGCCGAGGAGGCTGGGACCGACGCGTGACCGACAGCTGTCGCGCCCGGGCCTCCACGCCGGACCGGCGACCCCACGCGGCCGCGCGGGTCAGCCGACGAGGAACCGCAGGAGCGCGGTGACGACCGCGGCCACGGCCACGACGACGAGCAGCGGTGCCCGCAGCGCGACCGCGGCGGCGGCCGCCGCGACCCCGGCCAGCCGCAGGTCGACCGTCACCTGCCCAGCTGCGGTCAGCGTCTGCGTGACGACCAGCGCGGCGAGGAGCGCGGGAGCGATCAGCGCGAGGACCCGTGTGACGCGTCGCGGCAGCTCCCTGCCGCCGAGGACGACCGGCCCCGCCGCCTTCAGGGCGACGGTCGCGATCCCGAGTCCGACGACGACGATCCACGCGGTCACCGCTGCCACCACCCGACGAGCGCCACGATCGCCGCGACCACCAGCGGCAGGCCGGCCGGGAGCACCGGGGTGAGGGCGAGCGCGACGGCCCCGGCGGCCACGGCGACCATCGCCGCGCGGCGGTCGCCCACCAGCTCGACCAGCAGGTAGAGGAACAGCGCGGGGAACGCGGCGTCGAGCCCGAGCGTCGCCGGGTCGGCGACGACGTCGGCGAGGACGACGCCGAGCGCCGTGCTCGCCGTCCACGCCACCCAGAGCAGGCTGCCCGCGCCGATCATCCGTCGCAGGTCGACCCCGTCGGGCGTCTGGGCCACGGCCCAGGACTCGTCGACGAGGAGCTGAGCGCGCAGCAGGCGCGCGTACCACGGTCCGCCCATGCCGGGCGCGATCGTGACGCCCATCGGCGCGTAGCGGGCGTTCAGCAGCGCTCCGGCGATCACCGCTGCGGCGACCGTGCCGCCGTCACCGAGCACGAGCACCGCCGCGAACTGCGCGCTGCCGGCGAACGTCGTCGCGCTCATCACCGCCGCGCTGAGCACGTCGAAGCCCGCGTCACGGGCCAGGACCCCGAACGCGAGGCCGAAGCCGGCCGCGGCCACCGCGATCGGCGCGGCGGCGCGCGCCCCGTGCCGACGCGTCGTGGTGGCCGGGGATCGCTTCGGGGACGGGTTCGACATGCAGGCCGGGAGGCTACCGACCCGGTGCCGCCCGCCGACTCAGCGGCAGGTCTCCGCCAGCGTCGGGTACGGGTTGACGAGGTGCTCGCCGTCACGGTGGATCTCGAGGTGGAGGTGCGGCGAGGTCCCGGCGGCGTTCCCGGTGCTGCCCACGTAGCCGATCACGTCGCCGGCGCCGACGTGGCCACCGTCGCCGAAGCTGTCGAGGTGCGTGGCGACGTAGGTGTGGCCGTCGTCACCCCGGAGGGTGACCTGGAGCCCCGCGCGCCTGCCCTTCACCTGCTCGACCTCGCCGGCGACCGGCGCGACCACCGGGGTGCCGCGCGCCGCGTACAGGTCGATGCCGTCGTGGAACCGGTCGCCACCCTTGGCCATGCCGAAGTCGTTCACGAAGCGGTGGTCGCCGGCCACCGGGCAGTGCCACTCACCGCCGGGCAGGACGAGGGACGTCCCCGCCAGGATCAGGTCCGGGTCCGAGATCCGGTTCAGCTCCGCCAGGACCGACGAGGACACGCCGTAGCTGGCGGCGATCTCCGAGAGGGTGTCGCCAGGGCTGATCCGGTGGGTCCCGCCGCCGGCGCCCTCCCCGGCGATGCCGGTGGCGGAGGGGCCGCCGATGCGCAGCCGGGAGCCGGCCCAGACCGAACCGTCGGACCGGCCGTTCCAGTCGATCAGCTCACCCAGGCCGACGCCGTACTTCGCCGCGATGCTGCCCAACCCCTCGCCCGGGCGCACGACGTGGTAGGTGACGTCCGCGTCGTCCGGACCGCCGCCCGGGACGGTGAGGGTCTGCCCCGCCTGGACGTGGTCCGGGTCGGCGAGGTCGTTCGCGTCCACCAGGGCGGTGACGCTCGTCCCGAAGCGCTCGGCGATCTCCGACAGCGTCTCGCCGGCGCCGACCGTGTGGCTCGTCGACCCCGACGCCGCCACCGTCAGGGCGACGACCGCC
>CAZADJ010000067.1:0-12194 GCA_964483845.1 uncultured Actinomycetota bacterium
TGTTCGCTCGACGGCGAGACGCGATGGCCGCACCGGCGAACGCGAACGCCAGGGCGGGCACGAGGGCCCCCATGGACAGGAGCCGCTCCGCGACCCAGGTGGTGGGGCCGACCTGCCGGGGAGCATGGGTCGCGTACGCCAGCGCATCCAACCAGACGGCGAGACCCGCCGTGAGAACGAACAGGCTCAGCAGCACCCACGGCACGATCACCGGCCACGGCCGCTTGGACGGGCCATGGGCGACATCGCGCCGGTCGCCGCGTCGCCCCGGGGTCACGCCCGGCCCTCCTCCGATCCGGATAGCCACACCGAGACGTGGGTGGGTTGGACGGCGACGGCAGCGGTCTCCGCGGTGCGCTCACGTATCGCGGCGAGGTCGACCTCGTCGCGCACCTCGTGGGTGAACACCTCCACCGCCCGGCGCGCCTCGAACCCGGTGCGGTTGAAGCGCCGGTCCACCGCCGACTGCACCCGCGAGCGCACCGGCCCGAACAGGCCCGCGACCGCCAGCGTGGCGACAGCGACGACGAGGTCGCTGTCCTCCCCACCGGTGACCGCCGACGCCGCCGCGCCCAGCCCCGCGACCACGCCGACGTACACCGCACCCAGCACCGCGACGACCAGCCCGTAGGAGACCGTCCGCGAGATCAACCGGTCGATCTCGTACAACCGGTAGCGCAGCACCGCAACCCCGACCGCGACCGGGTACGCACTCAGGCCGGCCACGAGGAGCGTCCCCGAGATCATGCCCACCCCGGAGCCGGTGACCGACTCGACCAGCTGCGCCATCGCCGTCGACGCGACCAGCCCCGCGGCGTAGACGAACCACTTCATCTGCTGCCGCTCGATCCCCGAGGACCGGCGGAAGCGCAGGACCACCGCGGCGCCGGCCACGACGATGAAGAGCGGGAGCAGGACGGTCGAGGCTCCCGGGGGGATGGCCGCCACGACGTCCGGGAGCCCCGCCGGGCTCAGCGGGTTGGCGACGTCGTAGAGCTCGACGCGTCCCCGTTCGGGAAGGCTCAGTGAGTGCGTCAGGCGCGGACTCAGGACGCTGTTGAGGAGGTAGGCGATCAGGAACCCTCCCGCGGCCCAGACCACTGGACGCCACCGCCGGGAGGGGAGCCGCCCGGTGGGGAACAGCAGCGGGATCAGCACCAGGCCCAGGACGAGCCCGGAGACCGTGACCGCTTCCGAGGGCGGTCGCAGCAGCAGGGCCAGGACCGGCGGATCGGTCGGTGACGTGCCGATGGCCAGGGCCGCGTACCAGCGCGCGGCCTCGCCGATGCCGCTGACGACCGCAGCGGCGATCATCACCCACCCGATCGCGTGGCGGGGACGGCGCGACGCGATCAGCGCGCCGACCACCGCGAACACGACGAACGGCCCGAGCCAGATGCCGTGCAGGCCGAGCCACGCCAGCGGTCCGAGCTCGGGGAAGTAGATGGCGTAGACACGCGCGTCGATCCACAGGATCAGCGCGAACAGCACCACGAACAGTGCGACGAGCCCCCACGCGGCCACCGTGGTCGGGCGCCGGCCGGTTCCGGCGGCTCCCCGGGGTCCCTCAGGCCCCATCTCCGGGGCCCCTCGTCCGCCGGAACGGCCGGAGCAGCGCGTGGAGCACGCCGTCGTAGCGGACGTTGCCGAAGTACCGCCACTGGCGCCGGTCGTCCACGCAGACCGCCTCCCTGGTGACGTCCCCGTCGACACCGAAGTCGTCTGCCAGGGACTCCAGCACGTGCGTCCAGATGCGGTCCTCCTTGCGGTGCGTGTACAGCGCCATGCTCAGCTCCACGAGCGGGTTCTGAGCTCGGATCAGCGCCTTCACCTGCGCGACGGTGACGTCGCCCTCCCGGTGGGCGGAGAAGGTGATCATCCCGGCGAAGGGGTGGCCCTCCGGGGTCATGAAGGTGAAGGAGGTCTCGTCGGCGTAGAGGACGAACACCCCGGTGGACAGGGTCAGGCCGCCCGGCTGGCGGTCGGTGATCAGCGCCACCTCGCCGGGCTTCACGCCCGCGAGCGGGGCGAAGAAACGGGCCGTCTCCGGCCAGAACTCGTCGTAGCGCTCCTTCCACACCTCGACGACCTCCTCGGGGCTGGCCGAGGCGCCCTCGAGGCGGACCTGGTAGGTCTTCTGCCACATCTTCCCGAAGCCCTTGAGGGGGCCGGCGATGCGACGGCCGCGGACGGAAGCGGCGTCCGCACCCTCCGCCGCGTCGTCGACCTCGAGCTCCGTGACGTGGTCGGCCCAGTAGCCGGCGTCCCGGGGCTGCGGATGCTCCTCGTCGGACATGGTCAGCCTCCTCGCACCGCGGCGACGGCGGCGGACTCGTCGTCGGCGACGCTGATCGCCTCGTCGAGCTGCGTGAGCTCGAAGATCTGCCGGTAGTGGTCCGAGAGCCCGTAGGCGGCGAGCTGCTGGCCACGGCGCTGCGCTCGCACCAGCAGGGTGACGAGCAGCCCGATGCCGCCACTGTTGAGGTAGTCGAGGTCCTCGAAGTTGAAGATGACCGCCTGTGCGCCGTTGAGCTCCCCGAAGGTCCGCGTCAGCGGGTCCTCGGCCGCCGGGGTGACGTCCCCGTCGACGTCGATGATCGCGATGCCGGGGCCCGCCTCGCGCACCCCGAGCGTGATGCCGTCCTCGGTCATGGTCCGCTCCTTCGCGTCGCTAGTGCGCATGTGTCCGTTCAGTTCGCCGCGTGCTCACCGACCGCTTCGTCCTCGTCCGCGCAGACGGTCACGAAGTCCGCGAGACGGGTGATCTCGAAGATGTGCCGGTAGTGATCGGAGAGGCCGCAGGCCCGCACGTCGATCTGCCGCTGGCGGGCGCGACCGAGGAGGCTCACCACGAGCGCGATACCGCTCGAGTTCATGAAGCCGAGGTCGTCGAAGTTGAGGATGAGCGCGCCCGGGTCGTCGGCGGTCGCCTCCCCGAACGCGGCGTCGAGCGCCTCACCGGCCTCACCGTCGAGATCGCCGTCGACGGCGATCACCGGGATCCCGTCCCGTCGGCGCACCTCCGTTCGCAGATCAGCCATCGTCTCCTCCGTCCAGTCGGACGATCAGTTCGACGGTGCGACGGCCCTGCGCGTCGGAGACGCGCAGCTCGTCGACCATGTTCTCGATGAGGAAGAGTCCCCAGCCGCGCGGGTCCTGTTCGCCGCGGAGCTTCGCCTCGAGGTCGGGCTCCGTCCGCGTCTCCGGGGTGTCGGCGCCGACCTGGTGGTCGGTCACCGCGATCCGCAGCTCGTCACCGACGACGTAGGCCCGCACGCCGACATCGAGGTCCGCTCGTCCGGCGTTGCCGTGCTCGATGGCGTTCATCACCGCCTCGGAGACAGCGGTCCGGACACGCTCGATCCGGCCCTCGTCGAGCGGGAGGCCGGTGACGGCCTCGGTGACGCGCTCCATCACCTGGCGCTCGCGGCCGGTCTCGCTCGGTACGGAGATGTCGAGGAGCTCCCGCTCGCCGTCCGCGCTCGTCGCATCCGCCTCGGGGGTCGGTGCCACCGCGTCGGAGCCATCGTCCCGCGCTCCCCGCGACCCGGTCGCCCCCGCGCGGCCGAGCACGACGATGGTGATGTCGTCCTCCTCCTCCCAGTCCTCACCGGTGAAGTCGTCGACGGCCTCGAGGATGGAATCGACGAGCCCGCTGCCGCCGGGGCTGCTCCCCACCACGTCCAGCAGCCGGGGGAAGCCGAACATGTCGCCGTCCGCGTCGTGGGCCTCCGGCAGGGCGTCGCTGTAGAGCAGGACGCTGCGGCCGGGATCGACGGTGACCTCGTTCTCCTCGTAGTCCATGTCGGGCATCAACCCCAACGGCATACCGGTCGCACGGACCTCGACGGCACCGTCGTCGGTCTGGACGCACGGCAGGTTGTGGCCGGCGTTCGCGAACCGGAACCGACCGCTGTCCGGTTCGAGGACCCCGTAGAGGCACGTGACGAACATGTTCTCCGGGATGTCGGGCTGGAGCTGGTCGTTCACCCGAGCGAGGACCGCGTGCGGTTCGACGAGACGCTGCGCCGCCGCCCGCAGGACCGAGCGGGTCGACGCCATCACCAGCGCGGCGGGGACGCCCTTGTCGGTGACGTCGCCGACGACGAGCCCGAGGCGACCGTCGTCGAACTCGATGAAGTCGTAGAAGTCGCCGCCGACCTCACGGGCCGGCTGGTAGAAGGCGTCGAGGCTCCAGCCGGGGCGGTCCGGGGTCCGCTCGGGCAGGAAGTTCTGTTGGATCAGCCGCGCGATGCGCATCTCCTGCTCGAACCGCTCCCGGCGCCGCGCCTCCGCCTCCTGTTCGCGTGCGAGCTGGGCGACGCGGAGCGCCGGCGCCGCCTGGCCGGCGAGCTGCTCGAGCAGCTGCCGGTCGTCGGACGAGTAGTCCTGCTCGGAGAGGCGGCCTCCGAGGTTCAGCAGCCCGATCAGCTCCCCCTGCGCCACCAGCGGCACCACCATCCGGACCCCGGCGTCGCGCAGGCCGTCCACCGCGGGGGAGTCGAGCTTCAGTCGAGCGAGATCGACGGGCTCGGGGTTGGACCGCACGTAGGCGAGGAGCGGATCATCGGGTGAGATGTCGACGGGCGCGTCCTCGATACGCGTGTCGCCGACCCCGGCGTCGGTCTGGGAACCGCCTCGCCGCTCGTCCCGCCGGCGCCGCTGCAACAGCCGTCCCTCCGCGTCCGCCGCCGGCCCGGTCGCGGTCACGCTGGCTCCTCTCGTCGCGGTGGAGCGCTCCGACCCGTCGCCCCGAGTGACGCATCCACCCGCACCGGGACCGTTACGAGACCGTTACGGGACCGCATACCCGGACGCGACCCCATCCTGGACCGTCGAGGCACAACGTTACAGCTTCATCTGCATGCACCATCCGTTCGAGCACCACGTGTAGGCTCCTTTACGAGATGAGGAGACCCATCGTTGCCGTCACGAGCGGTGCGCGGTGACCGGATTACGGGCCGAGCTGCTCGGCACGCCGCGCGTCACCGTCGACGGCGCACCGCTCGACGTCGACACACGCAAGGCGGTCGCGCTCCTCGCTCGGCTCGTCGTCGACGGGCCCCAGCGTCGGGACATCCTGGCCGCGCTCCTCTGGCCCGACAGCGACGACGCCCGAGCCCGGGCGGCGCTGCGTCGCACCCTCTCCGCGCTGAGGAAGGGGCTCGACGAGCGTTGGCTCGACGCGGACCGTGACGAGGTGCGCCTCGACGAGGAGGACGTGTGGTCCGACGTCGCCGCGTTCGTCGCGCTCCGTGAACGGACGACGGCTCACGATCACGACGCCGACGCCGCCTGCCGGGACTGTCTCGAGGCGCTGGAGGAGGCCGTCGCCCTGCACCGTGGAGAGTTCCTCGCCGGGTTCCACCTCCGCGACAGCGCGCCGTTCGACGAGTGGCGCAGCGTCGAGAGCGAGCGCTTCGAGCGCCAGCTGCGCGAGGACCTCGACCGTCTGATCCGCGTCCACACCCACCTCGGAGATCTCGACGCGGCGATCGCCCACGCGCGCCGGCGCCTGGAGCTCGAGCCACTGCACGAGCCGACGCACCGCCGGCTGATGCTGCTGCACGCGTGGCGGGGCCAGCGCGGCGAGGCGATGCGCCAGTACCGGGACTGCGTCGGCATCCTCGACCGTGAGCTCGGCGTGACACCGCTCGAGCGGACCACCGAGCTCCACGAGGCGATCGTCGCCGGCCGGCCCCCCGATCGCCCCTCCCCGGCGCCGACCCACCGCCCGCAGCCACCGCCGGAGACGCACCGACCGACGGCACCGCTCGTGGGGCGCGAGGCGGAGCTCGACCAGCTCCGCGCCGCTCACCGGGCCTCCGGCCCGTCCGGGCAGCTCGTCTGCGTCTCGGGCGAGGCGGGGATCGGCAAGACCCGCGTGATCGACGCGTTCCTCGCCGAGGTCCGCGACGCCGGCGTTCCGACCGCGTCGGTCCGCTGCTACGAGGAGGAGCAGGGGGTCGCCTACGCCGTCGCCGCCGAGGTGCTGCGGGCGGCGAACGCGACCCAGCGGCTCGCCGAGGTGCCTGCGTCGTGGCTGCGGGAGGCCGCCCGCCTGGCACCGGAGCTGATCGCGCAGCGCCCCGACCTCGACGCGGACGGCCCGATCGACACCCCCGAGGCGCGGCGCCGGCTCCTCGAAGGGCTCCGCCAGGTGCTCGCCGGCACCCTCGGCGGTTCAACACCCGGGGTCCTCGTCGTCGACGACGTCCACTGGGCCGACGAGGCGTCACAGGACGCGCTCACCTACGTGCTCCGCCGTCTCGAGGAGGTGCCGATCTGCGTGGTCGTCGCCTGGCGGACCGAGCTGCTCCACGCCGAACATCCCGTGCGCCGCGTGCTCGCCGAGCTCGCCAGGGACGAGCGGGCGCGCCACATCCGGCTCGGCCGACTCGACCGGGACCATCTCGACCAGCTCGCCAGCGACATGGGGATCACGCCAGGACCGGACCTCATGGCCCGGCTCGCCGAGGAGTCCGAGGGCGTCCCGCTGCTGGCGGTGGAGCACCTCCACGCCCTCGCCGACGACGGTGAGACCGACCCGTGGGCGATCCCTGCCGGGATCCGTGAGCTGCTGGAGCGGCAGGTGGCCCGACTGTCCGGCAACGCCCAGCAGGTGCTCTCCGCCGCCGCGGTGATCGGCCGCTCGTTCGCCCTGGACACGCTGCTCGACGCGAGCGGCCGCGACCTCGAGGAGACCGTCAGCGCGCTCGAGGAGCTGTCGGCGTCCGAGATCGTGGCCGAGATCGACGGCGAGGGCGAGCCGCGGTACGACTTCCGCCACCACCGCCTCCGGGAGGTCGTCTACGAGGAGACCAGCGCCGCCCGGCGGCGTCTGCTCCACGGCCGTGTCGCCGCCGCGCTCGAGAGCCGTCGCCACCGCGCCGGCGACGCGCGACCGTCGGCCGGCCTCGTCGCGCACCACCTGCGTGCGGCCGGCGACGACGAGGGGGCCGCCCGCGCGTCCGTGACCGCCGCCGAGGAGGCGCTCGAGCTGTCGGCGCACGCTGAGGCGATCGGTCACCTGCAGGACGCGCTCGACCTCGGTCATCCCGACCGGGGACGCATCCACGAGCAGCTCGGCGACCTCAAGACCCTGCAGGGCGACTACCCGGGTGCCCTCCACGCGTACGCAGCGGCCGCGGCCGACTTCGACGAGGAGGCCGACCTCGCCCGCATCGAGCACCGGATCGCGAACGTGCACGAGCGGCGCGGCGACTGGGCCTCGGCGGAGGCGCACGTCGACGCCGGGCTGGCGGCCCTCCCCGACGATGGGCCGACGCCGCTGCGCGCGCGCCTCCTCACCGACCGTGCCCTGGTCGCCCACCGCCGCGGCGAACAGGAGCGTGCCGAGGCCGCGGCCCGTCGTGCCCTCGAGCTCGCGGTCGACGTGGCCGACGACCTCGTGGGCGCCCAGGCGCTGAACCTCCTCGGGATGCTCGCGCGGTCGCGCGGCGACCTCGCTGAAGCGGTCGAGCGCCTCGCGGAGGGCCTGGCCGTCGCCGAGGAGCTCGACGACCCGACACCGTGGATCGCGGCGCTGAACAACCTCGCACTCGCCCGCGCGAACCGCGGCGAGCACGCCCACGGACTCGAGCTCCTCAAGACCGCTCTCGGTCTCTGCCAGAGGCAGGGCGACCGTCACCGCGAGGCGGCCATCCTGAACAACCTCGCCGATCTCCTCCACCGCGCCGGCCAACGGGAGGAGGCGCTGGACTACATCAAGCGGGCGGTCGCCATCTTCGCCGAGATCGGCGAGCCGGAGGCCCACGAGCCCGAGATCTGGAAGCTGGTCGACTGGTAGCGGCACCGACCGTCCAGCCCCGGAGGGCAGCGGACCTCATGGCACCGCGGGTCGAGGCTGGCGTCGAGCGGGCCGACGGGTAGTGACGCTGCCGGGCCTGGCTCAGCCCCCGATCGCGTCGTCCGCGAGCTCCACACCGGCGACCATGGCGCGCAGCTTGTCGTGGGCGACGTCCCAGGTGCGTGTCCGCAGCCCGCAGTCCGGGGTGACGTGGATGCGCTCGGGGCCGCCGAAGACGTCGACCGCGTGGAGGATGCGGTCGCGGACCAGCTCGGGCGGCTCGACGAAGTCGGTGTGGATGTCGAGCACACCCAGGCCGAGCGCCGGTTCGTAGTCGAGCTCGGCGAAGCGCGGGACCGTCGCGTAGCCGGGGCGGTCGGCGGTGCCCGTGCCCAGGTCCCGCCGGTCGTAGTTCGCGAACCCGACCGCGTACTGCTCGCAGCCGGTCATGCGGTGGAGGGCGGGGAAGAACAGCTCGTAGTCGGAGAAGCACAGGTGGGTGGAGAAGGTGGCGTCCAGCCCCTCCACGCAGGTGTTGAAGGCGTCGACCACGAGGTCGAGCTCGTCGGGGTCGGTGGAGGCGGCCGGCTCGTCGAGCTGGATCCACCGCGCACCACGGGCGATCAGCGACTCGAGGTTCGGCCGGATCAGGTCACGGGCGACGTCGAGCACGAAGGCGCGCCGGGCGTCCGCGCCGGCACGCCGACGCTCCGCGAGCGGCGCGGTGAGGTCGACGACCGGGCGGTAGCGCTCGTCGAACGACCAGATCGCGATCGTGTACGGGCCGGTGACGGGGACCTTCAGCGGCGCCTGCGCCACCGCCTCCGCGAGCGTGAACTCCTCGTCGTGGTAGGCGGCACGCAGACCGATGGGGCCGGTCACCGCCGCCTTGGAGTAGTACTTGTCGTCGAAGCTGCGCACGCTTCCGCGGAACTCGAAGCCCTCGGCGTGGCGCACCGCGTAGGCGTACATCTCGCTGCGCTGCTGCTCGCCGTCGTAGACCACGTCGAGCCCGGCGGACTCGAAGAAGCGCACCGCGTAGCGACTCGACCACCGCCGCACCTCGCGCCGGCCGTCGTCGTCCAGCGGCGCGCGCCGCAGCAGCTCGATCAGCGCCTCGTGGCCCTCGACACCGAGGTGCTCGCCCCAGCGCCGGGCCTCCTCGACGTCGGCGTCGCCGACGGGCCGACCGGCGTAGCCCTTCACGCGCCAACCGGGCTTGGCGAGGGATCCGATCTCGTGGGTGAGCAGCGGGCGCAGCAGCGTGTCGCGCGGGGTCATGCGAGCACCCCCCGCAGCTCGGCGGCGATCTCCCCCAGCCGGGCCACCTTGCGCCGCGCGACCTCCCGGGGCAGCAGCTCCAGCTCGGTGTTCGTGGAGAGGTACAGGCGCGTCGGTGCGAGCCGCTCGGCGAGCTGCGCGGCCACCTCCGCGACGGGCCCGACCGGCTCCAACGGGGTGTTGCGCCCGTCCAGGCAGCCGACCAGCAGGCCGGTCGGCCACGGTGTCGGCAGCGCGTCGAGCTCGGTGGCGGGCGCGTCGACCCCGACGGCGTCGACGGGCAGCTCACCGAGCCGGTCGGCGTGCCGCGCCGCGTCTCCGAGCGCGACGTGGAGCACCACGGGCACCTCCAGACCGTCGGCGATCACACCGAGCGCGTCGGCGAAGGCCGGCCACGTGCCCGGCTCGATCCCGTGGAAACCGAGCCACGGCTCCTCGAGGTGGACCAGGCCCCACCCCCGACCCACGAGGTCGTCCGCGACGGGTCGCAGGACCGCGCTGGCGAGCTCGCCCATCAGCGCGTCGCGGTCACCGTCCGTCGCGGCGACGCGCGAGAACAGGTAGGGCGAGGGCAGCGTCACGACCCGCGGACCCGGGACCGTGCCCCCGGCGATCGCCGCCGGTGCCGCGTCGAGCCGCGGGTCGCCGTCGAGGCGAGGGGTGCGGATGAAGGTGTTGTTGTCGAACCAGCGCTGCAGGTGGGTCGCGCGCATCCCGTCGGCGGCGTCCACCAGCGGACGGAACACGTCCTTCCACCGCAGCAGCCCGTCCGAGAACAGGTCGAGACCGGCTGCGCGCTGGTCGGCGACGAGCGTCTCGAGATCGTCCTCGAAGGCCGCGTCGACCGTCTCGACGGTGGTGCGTCCCCGGCCGAGGTCGCGCGTGGCCGCCACGACCGCCTCGGACCGCGGGTAGATGCCGTGCAGGTACGCGACGACCTCCACCAGGCTGCTCCTCCCGTCCGATCCGTTCCCTCCGCGTACACCGAACACGGTCACGGCCCGCCGCGTCCAGCCGGACGAGCGAGCCACCCGGGATCGGTCGGTCGTCGAACCGGTCCGCAGGGCGGATCAGATGTGCTCGTCGACGAGGGCGCTGAGCTGCTCGAGGAGCCGCTGGCCGGCCGGACGGTCGTCCCACTCACCGGGTGCGACGGCGCGGGCGTGCTCGAGATCCTCGTCGAAGTGCCGGTCCAGGGTCGCGACCAGCTCGTCGTCGAAGACGACGAGGTCCACCTCTTCGTCGTGCTCGAAGCTGCGGCTGTTGAAGTTCGACGATCCGACGTCGGCGAGCATACCGTCCACGGTCAGGACCTTGGCGTGCAGCATCGTGCGGTCGTAGTGCCAGATGCGGACCCCGGCCTCGAGCAGCTCGTCGTAGCTCTCCTCCCCCGAGATCTGCGCGACGCGCTTGTCGGCGTGCTCCCCGGGGACGAGCACCTCGACGGCCACCCCCCGTCGCGCGGCGGCGACGAGCCGCTCGCAGGTGGTCTCGTCCGGGGAGAAGTAGGCGGTGGTGATGCGCAGCCGCTCCTCGGCGAGGTCGATCAGTGCCCGCTTCAGCGTGGTGATGTCGCTCCAGCCGACCTCGCCGTCGCCGGTGACGACCTGCGCCACCGCGTCGCCGGCGGACGGGTGCTCGGGGAAGCGGTCGTGCTCGTCGTAGACCTCGCCACCGCACTCGAGCCACGCGTCGAGGAACGCGGCTCGCAGCCCGTCGACCGCCGGACCGCGTACCCGGAAGTGCGTGTCGCGCCACTCCGAGGGGTCCCGGGCGTCGCCCTCCCACTCCTCGGCGATCCCCACACCGCCGGTGAACCCCGTGAGCTCGTCGCAGACGAGGACCTTGCGGTGCGCGCGGTGGGCGAACGCGAGGAGATCGCTCCACTCGTCCGGCACGCGGAAGAAGCGGACGTCCGCGCCGGCGGTCCGCATCCGGTCCACCAGATCGTCGGGCATGTGTCGGGCACCGAACGCGTCGAGCAGGACGCGCACGCGCACCCCCCGCCGGGCCCGCTCGGCGAGCAGGTCGGCCAGCTCGCGGCCGACGCGTCCCGACCACCAGATGAAGGTGAGGAGGTCGACGGTGTGTTCCGCCGAGCTCACCGCGTCGAGCATGGCGGGGAAGATCTCGCGCCCGTTGCGCAGCGCCTCCACCCGGTTGCCGGACGTCACCGGCACGCCGAGCACACCCTCGAGGACGCGCTGCGCCCGTCGCCGCCGGTCAGCTGACACGCACACCTCCTCGGAGCTCGCGCGAGATCGCCCGGGCAGTGAACCGTGCGTCGAGGTTGATCTGGAGCAGCAGACCCTTCTGCGGGTTGTTCATCCCGACGAACCGCAGCGCCGGAGCGCTGGCCGAGCACGCGATCGTCCGCCCTCGCGGGCGGCCGCGGTCGTCGAGCACCCCGAGGTGGCCGACGATGGGCTCGAGCCCGCGCGAGTACCCGGTCGCCGCGATCACCGCGTCCGGCCGGATGCGGCTCGCGTCGGCGAGAACGACCTCGTCCCGCTCGAGGGCCTCGACCGCGGCGACCGGCTCGACCCGTCCGGCCCGGAGCTGCTCCACGAGGCCGACGTCGATGACCGGGACCACGTCCGCCTCGCGGATCTGCTCGGCGACCCCGCGGGGCGGCGGTGGGAGCCCGTGTCTGCTGAGATCGCCGATCGTCAGCTGCTGCAGCATCCGGTTCACGGGGTCCACGAGCCTCGTGGGCAGGTGGTCCTGGGTGACGCCGAGCAGCGTGGTCGGGACGGCACCGAGCTCCCGCGGGATCACGTTCGGTGGCGTGCGCACCGCGAGCCGCACCCGGGTGGCCCCGGACTCGGCGAGGTCGGCAGCGATCTCCGCGCCGGTGTTGCCCGTGCCCACGACCAGGACGTCGCTGCCGACGTACGGATCGGGGCAGCGGTACGCCGACGCGTGGATGAGCTCGCCAACGTACGAGTCACGCCCCGGCCACGCCGGGACCCTCGGCACGTTGTTGTAGCCGGTCGCGACGACCACGTGGCGTGCCACGATGCGTCCCTCCGAGGTGGTGGCGCGCCAGCGGTCGCCGTCGGGATCGAGCCGGGTCACCTCGACCCCGAAGCGGGGGTTGATG
>CAZADJ010000068.1:0-11985 GCA_964483845.1 uncultured Actinomycetota bacterium
TTGCTCGGCTCGGTCGCCAACCGGGTCACGCACCTCGTCCCGACCGATCTGCTGCTTTGCAACACCGCGAGCCGGTGAACACGCGAGAGGGAGCCTCGAGATGTCCGGTGTGATCACGTCAGCGCAAGACACGGGGCGCGACCTCCGAGAGGAGGCGCGACGCCTGGGCGTGTCCGAGGAGCTGATCCCGCCCGCGGACTACGACAAGACCAAGGACCCGATCTGGCCGGGCAACAGCGTCGTCGACGACCCGGCGATCAGCGTGCGCAACCTCGACAAGTCGTTCGGCTCCAACCACGTGCTCGAGAACGTCTCCATCGACTTCCCGAAGGGCGAGATCACCGTCGTCCTCGGTCCGTCCGGGACCGGCAAGTCCGTCTTCCTGCGCCACGTCATCGGGCTGCTGAAGCCCGACGAGGGTGAGGTCTGGATCGGGGACAAGAACATCCCGACCCTGCGGACCCGTGAGCTCTACGAGATCCGCAAGCGCATGGGCGTGCTCTTCCAGGACGGCGCGCTGTTCGGGTCGATGACCGTCTACGACAACACCGCGTTCCCCCTGCGCGAGCACACGAAGAAGTCGGAGAAGGACATCCGCACGATCGTCGAGGAGAAGCTCGAGATGGTCGGGCTCGAGGGTGCCCACGACCACCTGCCCGGCGAGATCTCGGGCGGGATGCGCAAGCGCGCCGGCCTGGCCCGCGCGCTGGTCATGGATCCCGAGATCGTGCTGTTCGACGAGCCCGACTCGGGCCTCGACCCGGTGCGCACCGTGATCCTGAACGACCTCATCCTGGAGCTGAACGAGGAGCTCGGCTCCACGATGATCATCGTCACCCACGACATCCGGACCGCGCGGACGATCGGCGACTACGTCGGCCTGCTCTTCCGCCGCAACCTCGTCGCCTTCGGGAGGAACGAGGACATGTTCGCCTCGCCCTACCCCGTGGTGAAGCAGTTCCTCGGCGGCCTGAACGAGGGCCCGATCGGGATGTCCAGCGAACGCGACCGGCCCGAGCTGCTCTGATCCGGCGGAGCCACCGGGGAGCGCCCCCGGGGAGGGCGACCACGGTCGTCTCCGGTCCCGGCCGCGTACGCTCGGTACCCTCGCCACACCTCATCTGACACGACGAAGGAACGAAGGTGGCCGAGTCTCCCGCCGTCCCGTTGTGGCCGAGCTCCGAGCAGGAGGAGAACGGGTTCCCTCCGATGCCGATCGGACTCCAGGCCTTCCGCAGGCTGTTCGACACCCGGATCCTGTACCTCAAGGGACCGATCCAGGACACCGACGCCGACGAGGTCGTCGCCCAGATGCTCGCCTTGGACGCCGACAGCGACGACGACATCACGCTGTACATCAACTCCCCCGGCGGGGTGATCCACGGGCTCTTCGCGATCTACGACACGATGCAGCTGCTGCGCTCCAAGGTGAACACCCGGTGCGTCGGGATGGCGGCGTCGGCCGCGGCCGTCCTGCTCGCGAGCGGCACGGGCACGCGTTCCGCGACCGAGAACGCCCGCATCATGATCCACCAGCCGCTGGGTGGCGCGCGGGGCTCGGCGCGTGACATCGAGATCCAGGCGGAGAACATCGTCTACCTGCGCGAGCGCATCAACGAGATACTCGCCGAGCGCACCGGACAGTCGATCGACAAGATCCGCGAGGACACCGACCGCGACTTCTGGCTCACCGCGGAGGAGGCCAAGGAGTACGGCCTGATCGACGCGCTCGCCGAGGCGCGGGCCGGCGTCGCGAGCTGAGCCGGCGTCAGCCGGTGGTGCGCAGGTAGTACTCCTGATCGTCCTCGTCGTACTCGAGGTCGAGGAGGCCGCGGGTGCTCGCCGCCTTGCAGAACTGCAGGAAGCTCGAGAAGCCGAAGTCCTTCTCGCTGAAGTCCTCGTCGTGCTTGCGCAGCTGGTCCTTCAGACCGGACAACGGCGGTCCGCCGTCGTCGGACTGGAGGTCCGAGACGACGTCGACCAGGAGGTCGAACGCCGCCTTCTCGTCGCCGCCGCCCTCCGGGAAGTCGACCTCGGGATCGCCCTGAGCCGCCCCCTCCTTCAGGGCGATGTGGCCCTCGGACTCCACGTGGCGCAGCAGCTCGCTGAACGCACGGAAGCCGTGGTCGGTCTCGTTGAACGTGGGGTCCTTGCGCAGCAACGCGCGCTTCAGCGACGACGCGTAGACGGGACCGGTCGCCGAGCGTTGGAGGCCGGACAGCGTCTGGGTGACGAGCCGGTTCAGGTCGGCGAGCGAGTCGCGCTGCCGACGGCGCTTCTGCTTCTGACCGTCGCCCTTCGAGCGCTGAGTGCGGGAGCGGCCGCCGCCACCACCGCCGCCGCCTCGTCGCGGCGCGTGCTCGAGGCGGTCGTAGAAGATGAACTCGTCGCACGCCGGGGGGAGCATGCCCGACGTGGAGCCCTGCACGCCGACGCCGATCACCCGTCGGTTCAGCTCGCGGAGCTTGCCGACGAGCGGCGTGAAGTCGGAGTCGCCGGAGGCGATCACGAAGGTCGAGACCCACTCGCGGGCCAGCGCCAGCTCCATCGCGTCCACCGCCATCTTGATGTCGGCGGCGTTCTTGCGCACGGAGTCCTGTCGCTGCGGGATGTCGATCAGCTCGACGTGCCCGTCGACGAGCTCCCGCCGGTCGTCGTTGAAGAGGTGCCAGTCGGCGTACGCACGGCGCACGACCAGTCGGCCGCGCTCGGCGAGGACGTCGGCGAGCGGCGCCACCTTGAAGCGGTAGCCCGTGTCACGGGCCCCGATCGCGAGGTTCTCGTAGTCGATGAAGAGCGCGAGGCGCTCCTCCTGTGGTTCTGTGGTCATGTGTGCGAACCTACCCGCTCGCAGGAGGCGAGCGATAGCGGCCTGCATCGGTCGATCCGGATGAGGTACCTGGGAGGGTAGCGTGGCCGAGGGCAACCTCCGGTACCGGGACACGATCAGGCACCCCGTATCCGGGCGGTTGTGGCTGAGCGCCGCCGTCTCCGAGCTCGGCGACTACATCGGGATCGGCGCTCTGCTGATCCTCGCGTACGAGCGCAGTGGCGGCCGCGTGATCGGCCCGGCCGCGATCTTCGCCATCCAGGCGGTCCCCGCGCTGCTGTCCGGGGCGCTCGCCGGCAGCTGGCTGGATCAGATCCCGCGGCGCCTCGCGCTGTCCGCGACCTACCTCGCCGGCGCCCCGCTACTGGTGCTGCCGATCCTCGTCCCCGGCCTCGCACCCGTGCTCGTCGCCGCCGGGGGGCTCGGCGTGATCCGGGTCGCTTTCACCTCGATCCGGTCGGGGGTGATCGCCGAGGCGGTCCCCGAGGCGCGGCGCGGGAACCTCTTCGCGCTGATCGGCGTGACCGGGGACACGACACAGGTCGTCGGGTACTTCACCGGCGGTGCGGTCGCGGCCCTCATCGGCGCCGCCCCGGCCCTGGCCGCCGACGCGCTGACCTTCGTCGCGGCCGGCGCCATCGCGGTGACGCTCCCGCTGCCACCGCCGGAGGAGCGCCAGGCGCGGCCGCCGGTCCACCAGGGGCTGAAGGAGATCTGGCGCAACCCGGTGCTGCGCCTCCTCGCGGTCCTCGTCTGGGTCAGCGTCACCGTGACCGCGCTGCCCGAGGCACTCGCGGCCGGTGTCACCGGCGGCGAGGGGTTCTGGACCCCGATCGTGCTCGCCGCAGGTCCCGCCGGGCAGGCCGTCACGATGGCGGTCCTCGGCCGGTACCGCGAGATCGAGCGGCCATCGTTCCAGCTCACGCACCTCGCGTGGTTCGCCCTCGCCTTCGGGATCGCCGCCCTCGGCGACAGCCCCCCGTGGTTCGCCGTCGGCAACCTCATGATCGGGTCCGGTGCGGCGTGGCTGCTCGGCCCCCAGACGCTGTTCGTCCGCATCGCGCCGCCGGAGCGGATGGCGCAGATCACCGCCACCATGATCGCGGTGATCATCGCCGCCGAGGGGGTCGGGACGCTCGTCTTCGCGACGATCGCCGACCACTGGTCCGTCGCCGACGCCTACTGGGTCGCGGGGCTGATGCTGCTCGGGACCGCGCTGATCGGCTGGTGGGTGAAGTCACAGATGCCCGAGGCCACCGAGCTCGACGACATCGACATCTGAGCGCCACCCGGTGGCGGACGTCCCTACAGCAGCTCGACCTGGAGGAAGCCCTCCAGCGCCCGCGCGGTCGTCTCCGGGTCGCGGTGGTGGACCCCGAACATCCCGAGCTCACGCGCAGCCTCGACGTTGCGCGGCAGGTCGTCGACGAACGCGCAACCGGTCGGTGCCACGTCGATGCGCTCGGCCGCCAACAGGTAGATCTCCGGATCCGGCTTCCGCAGCCCGACCTCACCGGAGATGACCAGGGTGTCGAAGATCTCCTCCAGCGACGCCACGGGGTAGCCGTCGGTCCCCCACGAGTTGGAGACGAGGGCGGTCCGGACCCCGGCCTCCCCCGCACGGGCCACGATCTGCCACATGTCCGGCACCCGCTGCGACCGGCCGAAGATGTCCTCGACGACATCATCGACCTGGAGGTCGACGCCCCGCTCGGCGAGCACGCCGCGGAACTCCTCGCTGAACTCCGCCGCGGTCGCCTCGCCACGCTCGATCCGCGAGACCAGCTCGCCACCGCCGCGGTGGTACGCGGCCTCGATGAGGTCGAAGACCGTGCCCTTCGGCAGGTCGTGGTCGTCCTCGAAGTCGCGGAACGCGCGTGCCACCGAGGAGGTGAGCACGCCCCCGTAGTCGACCAGCAGACCGTTCACCGGCCGACCTCGGCCGCGGCGGCGTCGGCGCGCTCGCCGAGATCGATCACCACGTCGGCGAAGCGCTCCACGTCGGCGTCCTCGACGTCGCCGTACGCGCCGCTCGAGAAGCGCGCGTAGACGCCCTCGAGGATGATCGCGAGCTTCCAGTACGCGAACGCGACGTAGTAGTCCAGCTGCGACAGATCCCGGCCCGAGCGCTCGCCGTAGCGTGCGACCACCTCCGAGCGGCGCGGGAAGCCGTCGGCGACCGTCGGTGCGGAGAGCAGCGGGATGGTCTCGTCGCCGGGGTCCGCCCAGTACACCGACAGCAGGCCGACGTCGGCGAGCGGATCCCCGAGGGTGCACAGCTCCCAATCGAGGACCGCGTTCACGCGTCCCTCGGGACCCAGGATGACGTTGTCGATGCGGTAGTCGCCGTGGACGATCGTCGCCGGCCCCTGCTCCGGGACGTCCGCGGCGAGCCGGGCGTGCACATCGTCGAGCACCGGCAGGTCGCGCGTCCGACCCTTCTCCAGCTGCCCGTGCCACCGGCGTAGCTGGCGCGAGATGTAGTCGTCCTTGCGACCGAAGTCGCCGAGGCCGACCGCGTCGGGGTCCACCTCGTGGAGGCGGACGAGGACATCCACGAGCGAGTCGCCGGCGGCGGCCCGGCGCTGCTCGTCGAGCAGCTCGCGGGCCGCGTCGAGGTCGCGGACGACGTCGCCCGCGACGAACTGCATCACGTAGAACTCGGCGCCGATCACCGACTCGTCCGGCTCGTAGCCGACGGTCTCGGGTACGGGGACCTCGGTCGGCCACAGCGCGGACATCACCGTGTGCTCCCGGTTCATGTCGTGCGCCGACGGCAGCACCGAGTGCAGCGGTGGCCGTCGCAGCACCCAGCGGCGCCCGTCGCGGTCCTCGACCACGTAGGTCAGGTTGGAGCGGCCACCCTCGACCACGTCGAAGGCCAGTGGTGGCCTCACGGTCCCGACCCGCTCGGTGAGCCAGTCGACGACCGCCCCGGCGTCCACCCCTTCGGGCGTGTCAGCCACCGTCGGGGCCCCCGTCCCCCCTCGGCGCCCGGCCGACGATCGCCCAGGCGGCCGGGACGAGCGCCGTCGCCAGCGCGATCTTGGCCACGTCACCGGGGATGAACCAGGCCGCTCCCGCGACGAGGGCCTCGCCGGCGCCCATCCCGGTCGCCCACGCCAGGAACGGCACGCCGACCGCGTAGACCACGACGTTCCCCGCCGCCATCACCGCGGCCGCCGGCAGGGGTCGTCGGTCCAGGCCGCGCTCCGCCAGCCAGCCGACCAGCGCCGCGGCGAGCACGAAACCGACGATGTAGCCGAGCGACGCGAAGCCCCCCGCCCACGAGAACCACGGCACCCCGGCGAGACCGAGCAGGAGGTAGATGCCCGCCCCGGCCGAGCCCCGCCACGAGCCCAGGACCATCGCCCCCAGCAGCACGGCGAAGGTCTGACCCGTGACGGGGACCGGGGTGAACGGCAGTCGGAACGCGACCTGCGCCGCGAGGGCGATCGCCAGGGCGTAGGCGCCGATCAGCGCGGCGTCGCGCACCAACGCTCCGGGGATGAGATCGGCGAGCACCCCCGTCCCGAGGGCGCTCTCGGCGGGTCTGGCCATGCCTGCTCCTCCTCGACGGGTCCGGACGCGAACCTAGCCGCCGGGAGCTGCCTCGCCCCAACCGGACCGGCCACGGCCGGCCGGTCGGACGGAGGTCGCGCGCGGGCCGACGGCGAAGTCACCGCTAGGAAGTCACCGGCAGCCACATCCCCCGCCCCGACCCGAGAGCGGCGATCCCCGTGTCCCACTCCCACCCCCCGACCACGCCCCGCGGCGCACAGCGGGGGCCGGTCCCGCTGGAGTCGGTCGCCCTCCTCGCCGCGTTCGTGCTCACCATCCTCGACGCGACCGCGACGCACACCTGGATCGCGAGCGGCGTCGCCGACGAGGTCAACCCGCTGCTCCGCCACCTCATGGCCGAGCTCGGCGCCGGTACCGCGCTCGCACTGCGGGTCGCGGTCGGTGGGGCTCTCCTCGTGCTGCTGCGGTCGCTCACGGACCACAGCCGACACGCCCGGACCGGACTGCTCGGGACCGTCGCGGTGCTCGGGAGCCTCGGCGTCTGGCACCTGCAGGGGGTCCTCCTGCTGACGGCGACCTGACGGACCGGGAGCGCCGGCCGATGACCGTCCGTCGGTCGACCACGTTGCCCGGTGCCGGCGGACGTGGGCGCTACCGTCACCTCCGTGACCGAGCCGACCCCCACGGACAGCAGCACCGGACTCGCAGCCGGCGTCGCCGCTGCGGGCAGCCGCGCCTACGAGCGTGTCGACGATCTGCTCTCACGGCGGGGCCCGGCGTTCCGCCGCCTCATCCTCGCGAACTCGGCCTCGACCGCCGGGGACACGCTCGTCGCGATCGCGCTCGCCGGCACGCTGTTCTTCGCCGTCCCGTCGGCCGAAGCACGCGCCAACGTCGCGCTGTACCTCGCCATCACCCTGGCGCCGTTCGCCCTCCTCGCGCCCTCGCTCGGTGCGATCCTCGCCCGCTTCCCGGTCGCCTACCGCTACGGGCTCGTCGCCAGCGGCGCATCGCGGGTCCTCGTCGCGCTCCTGCTGACCCGCGAGATCGACACGCTGCTGCTGTTCCCGCTGGCGTTCGGACTGCTGGTCTTCTCGCGCCTGTTCGCGATCAGCAAGGCCAGCCTCCTGCCGGTCGCGCTGGAGGAGCCCACCTCGCTGGTCGCAGCCAACGCGCGGCTCGCGAAGTACGGGGTCGCGGCCGGTGCGCTCGTGGTGCCGTTCGGCGCCGCCACCGAGGCCTGGATCGGTTCCTGGGCGACGCTGCTCCTCGCCGCCGGAACGTACGCCGCCTCCACGTGGTGGTCGTCGCAGCTCCCCCCTCCCCCGCTCGACCAGCTACCCGAGGAGCGCATCACGCCCGCCGAGCTCATCCGCGGGTCCCACCTGCCGGCCCACATCCGCATCGCCCAGCTCGCCACGGCGGGGGTGCGCCTGCTCAACGGGTTCCTGCTCCTGCTGCTGGCCTTCGTGCTGCACGAGGCGCGGGCCGGCCTCCTGGACTTCGGCACCATCCTCGCCGCCGGCGGTGCCGGGTTCTTCCTCGCCGCCCTCGTCTCCCCCTGGCTGGAGAGCCGTCTCCGCGAGGAACCGATGGTCGTCGCCGCCCTCGCGCTGGAGGCGGCCGCGGCGCTGATCGCCGCGCTCGTGTTCGGCTTGGGGGCCGCCGCGATGCTCGCCGCAACCGCCGGGATCGCGTGGGGCACGGCCAAGTTCGCGTTCGACGGGATGCTCCAGGGCGCGATCCCGACGGAGGGACGGGGGATCGCCTTCACCCGGTCCGAGACCGTCTTCGCGCTCGCGTGGGTGGTCGGCGCCCTCGTCCCGACCGTCGTCCCGATGCCCCCGAGCTTCGGTCTCGCCATCGCCGCGATCGCGGCGCTGGCGGCGCAGGTGATCTACGTGGCGGCGCTGCTGGTGCCCGACGACGAACCGGGCGCCACGAACGACGGGGACGGATCACCGGCGACGGGGCCGGACCGGATCGAGCAGACCAGCCTGCTGGACGACCCAGCCCTGACAGCGGATCCGGTGGCGGGACCGGCCGACGACGCGAGCGACGGATCGGTCGACGACCCGGCCTGACGACCCGGCCTGCTCACCACTCCTCGCCGAGCAGCATGACGGGTCGCATCCCGAACCGCTCGGCCATCGCGGCCGCGTCACGACCGGCCTCCCGGAAGGCCTCCCCGCGCAGAGCCGCCTGGAGCGCCTCGTCGGACGCGAACACCGCCTCGAAGACGAGGTGGTACGGCGGATCTGCGCCCCGCGGCGTACCCGTCGCCCGGGTCGTGCGGACCTCGGTCACCCCGTCGACCGCCTCGATCAGCGGGAGGTGGACCTCCCGGTAGTGCCGCTCGAAGCCCTCGACGTCGTCGGGCGCGGGGTACAGCGCGAAGAAGCTCGCCATCGTCTCGGTCCTCCGCTCGGGTTCCGTGACGAGGGTAGTGCTCGCCCGTCGTCCCCCTCCCGGCAGCGGACGGAGTCGGCCACAGCGGGAGCCGACAGCGGGACCCGGCAGCGGGACCGGACAGCGCGGCTCAGGAGGCGGGGACGTCCCACACGTTGCCACTCTCGATCAGGGCGCGGAGGTCGCCCTCGCCCTGCCGTTCGCGCGCCTCGGTGACCTGGTCGGCGAGCATGTCCTCGTACACCGGCCGCTCCACCTGGCGGAATATCCCGAAGGGGGTGGTCTCGGTCGCACCGAGGGACAGCCGCGAGAGCGCGAACGCCCGGGTCGGGTCGTCGTCGTGGGCGTCGTGGATCACGACGCGGTCACCGGCCCCGTCGGCCGCGACGATCTCGACGCCGCCACCCTCCCTGGTGATGACCGCCTTGCGGTCGTCCTCCGGTCCGAAGACGATCGGCTCCCCGTGGGTCAGCTCGATGCGGTGGTGCGACCCGGTCGCCCGGTCACGCACGGGCAGGAACGCGTCGTCGTTGAAGACGATGCAGTTCTGGAAGATCTCCACCAGTGCACTCCCCCGGTGCTCGTACGCGGCGGTGAGCACGGCCTGGAGGTGGTTGCGGTCGTTGTCGATGGTGCGGGCGACGAAGGTCGCCTCCGCCCCGAGCGCGAGGCTGACCGGGTTGAAGGGGTGGTCGATCGCCCCCATCGGCGAGGACTTCGTGAGCTGGCCCTCCCGCGACGTCGGCGAGTACTGCCCCTTCGTCAGCCCGTAGATCTCGTTGTTGAACAGCAGGATCGTCAGGTTCACGTTGCGGCGCAGCGCATGGATCAGGTGGTTGCCGCCGATCGAGAGCGCGTCGCCGTCACCGGTGACGATCCAGACGTCGAGGTCGGGACGGGTCGCCGCCAGCCCGGTCGCGATCGCCGGCGCGCGGCCGTGGATGGAGTGCAGCCCGTAGGTGTCCATGTAGTAGGGGAAGCGGGCCGCGCAGCCGATGCCGGAGACGAAGACGGTGCGCTCCGGCACCGCCCCGAGCTCCGGGAGCAGCCCCTGGACCGCGGCGAGGATCGCGTAGTCGCCGCAGCCGGGGCACCAGCGCACCTCCTGGTCCGAGGTGAAGTCCTTGCGGGTGAGCGTGCGCGCCTCGGTCATGAGCCGTCCTGCCTGTCGTCGTCGGCGGCCGCGGCCCGGGCCACGGCGTGGGTCGCGTCCCCGCCCGCGAGCGCGGACCCGTCGTCGCCGAGGTCCGTTGCCCCGTCGAGGATGGCGTTGATCCGCTCCTCGAGCTGCGCCGCGCGGAACGGTTGGCCGCGGACGAGGTTGTAGCCCTGCGCGTCGATGAGGTACCGGGACCGCAGCAGCAGGCGGAGCTGCCCCATGTTCATCTCCGGGACCAACACCTGCTCGTAGCGCTCGAGGATCCCGCCGAGGTCGTCCGGCAGGGGGTTGAGGTGGGTGAGGTGGACGTGGGCGACGTCGCGGCCGGTCGCGCGCACCCGGCGGACGGCGGCACGGATCGGCCCGTAGGTCGAGCCCCAGCCGACGACGGCCAGGTCGGCCCCGTCGGACGGGTCGTCGACGTCCGTCGGCCCGTAGTCGTCCGCCAGGCGGTCGATCTTGGCCTGACGCAGCAGGGTCATGCGGTGGTGGTTGTCGGGGTCGTAGGAGATGTTGCCGGTGACATCGGCCTTCTCGAGCCCGCCGATACGGTGCTCGAGCCCCGGTGTGCCGGGGATCGCCCACGGCCGTGCCAGGGTCGTCCCGTCACGCAGGAACGGCTGGAAGCTGCCGTCCTCGGCGTTGCCCTCGGCGGCGAAGCCCGGGTCGATCGTCGGCAGCGCGTCGAGGTCGGGGAGGCGCCACGGCTCGGACCCGTTGGCGAGGTAGCCGTCGGTGAGCAGCACCACGGGGGTGCGTGCGGTGATGGCGATCCGGCACGCTTCGAACGCCGCGTCGAAGCAGCCACCGGGTGAGCTGGCCGCGACGACCGGCACCGGTGCCTCGCCGTTGCGTCCGAACATGACCTGCAGGAGGTCCGCCTGCTCCGTCTTCGTCGGCAACCCGGTGGACGGGCCACCCCGTTGGACGTTCACGATCACCATCGGCAGCTCGACCGCGACCGCGAGCCCGATCGTCTCCGCCTTCAGCGCGATCCCGGGACCCGACGACGCGCTCACGCCGAGCGATCCCCCGAACGAGGCGCCGAGCGCCGCCCCGACCGCGGCGATCTCGTCCTCGGCCTGGAAGGTGCGCACGCCGAAGCGCTTGTGCTTCGCGAGCTCGTGCAGGACGTCCGACGCGGGCGTGATCGGGTACGAGCCGTAGAAGATGTCCAGGCCCGATCTCACCGACGCGGCGATCAGCCCGTAGGCGAGCGCCAGGTTGCCGTTGATGTTCCGGTAGCGCCCCGGCGGCAGGGCGGCCGGCTTGACCTCGTAGCGGTGCGCGAACACCTCCGTGGTCTCACCGAAGTTGTACCCGGCCTTCAGCGCGCGGACGTTGGCGTCGGCGATCTCCGGCTGCGCCGCGAACTTCTCCTGGAGCCACGCCACGGTCGACTCGATCGGCCGCGAGTACATCCAGGACACGAGCCCGAGCGCGAACATGTTCTTGGACCGCTGCGCGTCCTTGGAGGTGATCGCCTTGTCCTCGACCAGCTCGGCGAGGGCGCGGGTGGTGAGGTCGGTCAGGGCGATCTCGTGGACCTGGTACGGCTCGAGCGTGCCGTCCTCGAGCGGGTCGGTCAGGTAGCCGGCCTTCTTCAGGTTCGCGGAGCTGAAGCCGTCGCTGTTCACGATGACCGTCGCGCCGTGCGGGAGGTCGCCGAGGTGCTTCTTCAACGCCGCGGCGTTCATGGCGACGAGGACGTCGGGCTCGTCCCCGGGTGTGAGGATGTCCTCGTCCGAGAACTGCAGCTGGAAGGACGACACCCCCGGGATCGTGCCGGCCGGTGCGCGGATCTCGGCCGGGAAGTCCGGCAGGGTGGCGAGGTCGTTGCCGACCTCCGCGGTCTGCACGGTGAAGCGGTCGCCCGTCAGCTGCATCCCGTCGCCGGAGTCCCCGGCGAAGCGGATGACGACGTGGCTCCGGGACTCGCGCGGCTTCTCAGCCGTCGGCCCGGCGGTCTCGCCGGTGGTGCTCATCGGCTGTCTCGTCCCTCGTCGGCGTCCGTGCGGGACCGGTCGGGACGCGTCTCGGCACCTCGCGTCCGAGCGTGCGGCTC
>CAZADJ010000069.1:0-11967 GCA_964483845.1 uncultured Actinomycetota bacterium
TCGGAGATGGCGACGGCGGTGGCGTAGCGGTCGTCGCCGGCGAGCCGGTCGGTGCCCACGTACGGCGGACCGTCGAACACCTCGGCGCTGGCCGGGACCGCGCCGATCCCGCTCAACAGTGCCACGAGGGCCAACAGGCAGACCGGCCACCGTGGCCGACGCGGGTCAACGTGACTCGACACCGAGCCCCCCAGAGGTGGATGCGTCCGGACCGCCAGCGGCCGGTCGTGGGATGCTAGCGCGATGGCAGGGATCTCACGTCGGGAGGCGCGATCACTCGGTGATGTGCGCGAGGGCCCGCGAGACGTCGTCGCTGACGGCGGATGCCCCGCCCGAGATCCACCCCTCCTGGATGGCGCTCGCGTGCCGCTCGACCCAGTCGCGTGACGCATCGGAACGGTCGAGGTCCTCGCCGTGGACGAGCAGGAAGGCGGCGTCGCGCCCCGTGGTCGCGGCGCCGGCGCTGAGGGCGTCCGGCCAGTTGAGGCCGGTGGCGAAGAGCGTCACGGTCGGGTCCCGGCCACTGAGCCGCAGCCAGGCGTCGGCGACCGCGACCGACGTCGCGTAGCGGTCGTCGCCGGCGAGTCGCTCCACCGTCGCGCCGTTCGCGGCCACGGCGGCCTCGAGCACGACCTCGTCCGAGATCGCGTTGGGACCACCGACCACGTACAGGCCTCCCGGCCACGTGTGCGCGGAGAGCACGCGGCGGGTGGGGTCGGGGAGCTCGTGCGTCCGGACCAGGAGCACCGCGTGTCCGTTCGCGGCGCCGAGGGCGGACGCGGACAGCGCGTCGGGGAAGTCGTCGCCGAGCGCGAGGATCGCCGCCTCCGCGCCCTCACGGCGGATCACCCGCTCGGCGACGTTCGCTGAGGTCTCGAACCGGTCGGTGCCGCCGAGCCGCCTGATCTGGTCGCGCGGTATCCCGAGCGCCTCGAGATCGTCGACGATGTTCGCGGGCAGCCGTGACTTGCCGCCGATGAGCCACGCCCACGACGCACCGAGACGGCGCACCTCGTCGGCGACGCTGGCCGGCACCCCCTCGGGGGGGACCAGCAGCACCGGGGACTCCAGCGATCCCGCGAACGGTCCGGCGCTCAGCCCGTCGGGGAACGACTCCGCCGAGGCGATCACCACCCGGTCGGAGGCCGCGTGGCTCCACTTGGACAGCTCGACCGCGGTCGTGATCCGGTCACCCCCGGCCAGGCGCGGCAGGAGGACGTCGTCGGGCATCCGCTCCGCGACCCGGTCGGCCATGCTCTCGATGCCGCCGGCGACGTAGTTGTAGTAGCGGTCCCCGGGGCAGGCGGTGTGGCCGACGTCACGGTGGCCGATGATGTTGTCGAGCGTCACCTGCGTGCCGCTCGGGTACTTGCTCGAGCCCCCGGACGTCACCGTCGTGGTCCCGTGCGGATCGATCCCGTGGATGTGGAACTTCCAGGCCAGCACCGCGTCCACGGCGTCCAGCATCGACCGGTAGACGGTCGTGTCACCCGAGCAGCTGGTGTCGAAGCAGCCGAGGGCGGAGACGCCGATGGAGCCGGTGTTGAACCCCGCCGCGTGCGCACCGATCACCGGCTTGTCCACGCCCCCGTCGCGACCCTCGAAGATGTAGCCGTACTTGTCGACGACCAGGTTGTAGCCGATGTGCTTCCAGCCGAGGGTGTTGCGGTGGTACAGGCAGATGGAGCGGACGATGTTCGCCGACTGCGAGGACGTGTAGCTGTTCGAGCCGGCCGTGTGGTGGACGACCGCGTACTTGGCCTCCGAGGCGTACGAGGGACCGCTGCGCGGCGGACAGTCGTTGTTCGGGTCCCACGAGCTGCGGGGGATGATGGTGGGCCGCAGCGTGGCGGCGCTCGCCGTGCCCCCGCGGTCCGGCTTCATCTCGGCCGGCTCGAACGAGAGGTCGTCGTCGCCGGCGACGTCCACCGCGTGGATGGTGACCTCTGGCTCCGCGCCCGCGCCGGAGACGCGCAGCTGGAGGTGGGAGACCCGCCCGACCCACACCGGCTCGGACGCGGCCCAGTTCGCGGCCGCCGCCTCCGCGCTCTCCGGATCCGGGCCCTGCCCCGCGCTCATCACGAGCTCGTGCCACTCGTCCCACGAGCCGTCCGTGGCCGCTCGGAGCTGGACACGAACGCGCGCGTCGGGCGGCCACTCCGCGCCGACGAGGACGGCGTCGCCGGCCGGGACCGGGGCGGAGACCGCCCACCCGTCGCCGTCCGAGACGGGGTCCGCCGAGGCGCTGGTCGGCGGTGCCCAGTCCGACACCACGATCGTCCTGCTCCCCGCGGGCGGGGCGTCGTCCGCGCGTGGCGTGAGCAGCTGCGGGGCCGCCAGCAGCGCCACCGCGAGGACCAGCGTGAGGGGACCGCGTCCCGAGGTGTTGCGCACCGCTGCTCCCCGTCCCCCTGGGTGTCGTTCCGTGTCTGCCGCTCGGGCCTGGCGCCGGAGGCGATCGGCCGGCTCCTCCTGGTTCGGCTCGCCACCACGCGTTCTTGAGTTCGTGAGCCGGAGTCTACGACCGCTGTCAACCCGGACGGTGGGGCGAGCCCGCCCCGGTCGCCTCACTCGAGGAGCGCCGCGACACGCGAGACGACCCCTTCGGCGACCGCGCTGGTACCGCCGGCGACCCACCCCTGATCGACCCGCTCGTGGTGCTCCTCGATCCACCACCGGGAGGCCGCGGAGTCGTCGAGGTCCGCCCCGTCGACCAGCAGGAACGCCGCGCCCCGGCCGGCGGTGGCCGCGCCGGCGGTGAGCGCATCCGGCCAGTTGCGTCCGGTGGCGAACAGCATGACCTCCGGGTCACGCGCGGTGAGGGAGCGCCACGCCTCGAGGACCTCCACGGAGGTGCCGTAGCGGTCGGCTCCAGCGAGCCGTTCGACGGGGACGTCGCCAGCCGTCGCCCGTGCCTCGTCCACCACCTGTGGGGAGATGGCGTTCTCGCCACCGACCACCAACAGGCCGTCGGGCCACTCGTGGTCGGCGAGCACACGTGCGGTCGCCTCGGGCAGTTCGTCCGCGGTGACGATGAGCACCGGGATGCCGTGGGCGGCGCCGAGCGCCGAGGCCGAGAGCGCGTCGGGGAAGGCGCGACGCTCGTCCTCGTGGTCACCAACGGCCAGGATCGCGCTGGTCGGCGCCTCGCGTCCGATCACCTCGACGGCGACGTCGGCCGCTGTCGCCCAGCGGTCCTCACCGGCGACGCGGTGGATGCGGTCCCGGTCGATCCCGGCCTCGGTCTCGAGGTCCTGGACGACCTGCGCGGACAGACGGGCCTCGCCGCCGACGAGCAACGCCTCCTCGGCACCGAGCCGGACGATCTCGTCCACGACGACCTCCGGCAGGTGGTCGGCGGGGGAGAGCAGCACCGGCGCTGCGAACGAACCGGCGAGCGGCCCGGCGGTGAGCCCGTCCGGGAAGGCCTCGGAGGAGGCGATGACGACGCGCTCCGAGCTCTCGTGGCTCCACGCCGACAGTTCCGTGGCGGTCTCCAGCCGCTCCTCGCCCGCGAGCCGAGGAAGCGTCGGCGCGTCAGCCATCAGCTCGCCGACCCGGTCGGCCATCCTCTCGCGGCCGTCGACGTAGTCGTAGTAGCCGTCGCCGGGGCACGCGGTGCTGACGACGTCGCGGTGCCCGACGATGGTCGGCAGCGTCACCTCCTCGCCCTCCGGGTACTTGGACGACCCACCCGAGGTCTCCGTCGTGGTGCCGTCGGGATCGATGCCGTGCACGTGGAACTTCCAGGCGAGCATCCGGTCGACGGCGTCGAGCATGTCGCGCCACACGTCGGTCGTGGAGGTGCACGCCGACGAGTCGAAGCACCCGATGGTCGAGATGCCGATCGAGCCGCGGTTGAACCCGGCCGCGTGCGCCCCCTGGACGGCGCGGTTCAGCCCGCCGTCGCGGCCCTCGAACACCGTTCCGAAGCGGTCGACGACGATGTTGTAGCCGATGTCCTTCCAGCCCAGCGTGTAGCGGTGGTACATGCAGATCGATCGCACGATGCTGGCGGACTCGTCCGCGTCGTAGTCCGCGTGCGACCCGGTGTGGTGCACCACCGCGAAGCGCGCGGATGAGGCGTAGGTCGGGTCCCCGCCGGGCTCACAGTCCCCGTCGGGATCCCACTCCGCACGGGGCACGACGTCCGGTCGGGTGGTCGCGGCGTACGCGCTCGACCCGCCGGTGGCGGGGGCCTCGCCGGGGGCGAAGTCGAGGTCGCCGGGGATGTCCACCGTGTGGAGGTCGAGCTCCGGGTCCGCTCCGGCGCCGACGGTGCGCACCTGGATGTGGTCCACCCGTCCGATCCACAGCGGCTCCGAGGCGGCCCAGTTCGCCGCCGCGGCCTCCTCGCTCCCCGGGTCCGGACCCTGACCCGCGCTCATCACCAGCTCGGACCAGCCGCTCCAGGCGCCGTCGGCGTGTGTGCGTAGCTGCACCCGCACCCGGGCGTCGGGGGGCCACTCGGCGCCGACGAGGACGGCGTCACCGGCGGCGATCGGCTCCGAGGCCGTCCACGGGTCGGTGTGGCCCTGGGCGGTCGGAGCGGAGGTCGGGGTGTCCATCCAGTCGTCCACCGCGACCACCCGCGTGTCGATCGGCGGCGGCGCGTCGGCGCCCGGTTCGTCGATCAGCGGCGGCGCAGCGAGCAGCCCGACCGCGAGCACCCACGCGAACGTCCCTCGGAGCAGCCTGCGCCCCACCTCGTCCCTCGATCCCGCGGCATCCCGCGGCTCCGCGTACCTCGGCCGGATGGCCGTCCGGCCCGGCCCCGCCCTCCTACCTACATCTACCCACTTCGTCGACCGGCGGACCGGCCTTGAGGCCGCTCCCCACGTCAACTCCTACTACGCCGGTCGTGTCAAGTCGCCTCGACCCACGAGGACGCTGCGGTCCCGACCCGGGCTCAAGGTCCGGCGGTGGCCGGTCGACACCCGGGTCGTAGGCTCGGCACCCGTACGCTCTCTCCGGGCCTCGCGACCGGGGTTGGCCCCCAGCAGTCCCGGCATCCCGGCGACGGCGACATCATGGGCCGGGCCATCATAGTGGTTAGAGTTAACATCCGTGCAGGATGTGGACGATGGGACATCAGTTGACCAGTGGGACGTGAGATGATCGAGGCGGCTCCCCGCACCGTGAGTGGTTGGCTGTTCGCGGTGGGGTTGGTCGCCGTGGTGGCGGTGCTCACCCTCGCCGGGGGGAGCGCCCCCGCGGAGGCGACCGATCACTGTCCACGCCCGGGCGGCGCGGACGTTTCCTTCGTGCCGAGCGCTGACCTGGTCTCCGGGGACCACGCTCTGCGCATCGTCGGCGGGGGGTTCGGCCACGCGATCGGGATGAGCCAGTACGGGGCCGAGGGCGCCGCCCACCTCGGCTGCTCGTACCGGACGGTCCTCCAGACCTACTACCGGGGCACCACCCTCGAGGATCAGGAGATGCCGGCGAAGGTCCGGGTGGGGTTCCTCCAGGACGTCTCCCGGGTCTACGTCACGGCCGAGGAGGGGCCGATCCCGTGGGACTGCGTCAGCGGCGCCTGTGAGGACGACGACCAGCCGCCCAGCCAGCCCCAGGGGGCGACCTGGGAGGTGCGCGCCACCTCGTCCGGAACCTACGTGATCCGCGACGGCAAGGACGGCGACGAGGTCTGGCGTGGAGGGACCGACGGCCTGCTGCGCGCCGCGCACGAAGGCAAGGTGATCCGCGTCACCGACCGTGACCCCGGTGAGGAGTCCCCGGGCTTCTCCCGGCGGGTGAAGTGGGGCTTCCAGCAGATCTCCACCCACGACACCGAGAAGGTGCGGATGTACGCGGTCCAGCACGTCACCTCCGGCGACGGGCACCTGGGGATGGAGCGCTACCTCTGGGGGATCGCGGAGGTGCCGTCGTCCTGGCCGATGGAGGCGCTGAAGGCCCAGGTCGTCGCCGCCCGCACCTACGCCGCGATCCGGATCGGTTTGGTAACTCAGTGGAACGTCTGCCGCTGCGACCTGTGGACCGACACCCGGCACCAGAACTACACCGGCTGGGCGAAGGAGAGCGAGGGCGACGACGGCCGGTGGGGGAAGCGCTGGAAGGAGGCGGTGAACGCGGTCACCGGCCAGGTGCTCGTCCACCCCGACTCCGACCGCAGCGACGGCCTGGCCGACTCGTTCTACTCGTCCTCCCACGGTGGCTGGGGCGAGAACTCCGAGGACGTCTGGAGCGGTGAGATCGCCTGGCTGCGCGCGGTGGACACCAGCCGGTGGGAGGCTGCCTCCTCGAACCCGTACCAGCGGTGGGAGAAGGGGTTCAGCGAGACCGAGCTCGAGCAGCGCTTCGACCTGGACGAGTTCACCTCGTTCCGGGTGCGTGACCGCGGCGAGGGCGGTCGCCCGGTCAGCGCCCGCGGAACCCGTCAGGCCGGCGCGGAGGTCCGCGGCGTGAAGGACGGCGCGGTGGTCACGAGGCGCTACTCCGGTGAGCAGCTCCGGTGGACGCTGGGGGTGCGCTCCGGGCTGGTCTTCGAGGCCGCACGACGGGCGACGCCGCTCAGTCGTCATGATGGGGACAACCGCGTCGGGACCGCGATCGCCGTCTCCGCGGCCGGCTGGGACCGCTCGCCCACCGTGGTGGTGGCCCGCGCGGACGATCACGCCGATGCGCTCGCCGGCACCGGGCTCGCGGGGCAGCTCGATGCGCCGCTGCTGATCACCCCGCGCGACCACCTCGCGTCGACGGTGGCCGACGAGGTCGAGCGGCTCGACGCCAGCCGCGCCGTGCTGCTCGGTGGAGAGGAGGCGCTCGGGCCGGACGTCGAGGAGGGGCTGCGCGATGCGGGCGTGACCGTGGTCGACCGGGTCCACGGCGACAACCGGGTCGGGACCGCGGCCGCCGTCGCCGACGAGCTCGACACCTCACCGGATGGCAAGGCGCTCCTGGTCTTCGGGAGCGGTGCCCGACCCGATGCAGGGTGGCCCGATGCGCTCTCGGTCGCCGGGGTCGCGGCACGCCGGGCCGCCGGTGGCGATCCCTGGCCGATCCTCCTCACCGGCGACTCCTTGCCGGACGCGACGGTCGACGCGCTCGAGCGGCACGACGTCAGCGCCGTCGACATCGTCGGCGGGACCGCGGTGGTCCCGCTCTCCGTCGAGCAGGAGCTGCGCGACCTCGGGTACTCGGTCCGGCGGCTTGCCGGGGCCGATCGGTACGGCACCAGCCGGGTCGTCGTCGCGAGCGACGGTGCTCGCGGTCCGGTGATCGCGGTGACGGGGCGGAACTTCCCCGACGGCCTCGCCGCCGGTGCGTACGCGGCACGGGTCGACGGCAGCATCCTGCTCGTCCGCTCCGACACGCTCGATGCGCCCACCGGCCACCGCAAGTGGATCCGTGAGGAGATCACCCGCTTCCCGTCCCTGGTCGTCGTCGGCGGCACCTCCGCCGTGGGCGACGCTGTGGTCGCCCCGCTCCGTGCGGAGCTGCGGGTCCGCTGACCCGCGCACCCGCGTCCACCCGCGGGCGGGGACCGGTGGGCGAGGACGGGTTCCCGCCCACGCCCCGCGACAGGGGCGTCCGCTGTGCGCGCACCTCACCGTCCGTGCCGCCGGATGACCCCGCTCCCGCCCTGCCGCGCTCAAGTTCTGTGGGTAGTTGGCCGAACACCTCGGGTAATCGAACGTCACAAGTAGTCACGGCGAGCGAAGAAGTCACGGCGAGCGACGGAGCGGGCGGTGGCACGGGGGAGACCTCCGCCAATGTCCCTCCGGCCCGTCCCCGAGATGGATCGAGAGGCCAGCATGACGATGGAGCGGATCGGGCGGTCGAGCGCCCTGGTGGTGGCGATCGTCCTCGCGCTCGCCGCGGGGTTGCTGACACCGGTGGCCGCCGCCGATGCGGCTTCGGGGGGCGCCGACACGACGGAGTTCGTGCCAGGCCACGTCGTCGTCGGTCTCGCGCCCGGCACGCCGGCGAGCGTCGCCCGCTCGCTCGCCGACGACGTCGGAGCCGACATCGTCCGCACGATCCCCGCGCTCGACGTCCAGGTCCTCGATCTCGGTGACGCGGTCGGCGACCGGGTGCTGCGTCGGCTCGAGCGGCACGGGGCCGTCTCGTACGTCGAGCGCGACGTCGTCGTCGAGGCCGCCGGCGAGCGCATCCCCGACGATCCCGAGTGGAGCAAGCAGTGGTCGCCGCCGCGCACCGCGGCGCCGGAGGCGTGGACGGCCACCACGGGCAGCGCGGACGTCGTCGTCGCCGTCCTCGACACGGGTGTCGACGCGAACCACGAGGATCTGGGCGGGGCGCTGGTCGCCGGACGCAACATCATCGACGGTGACAGCGACACCACCGACCACCACGGCCACGGCACGTCCGCGGCGGGGATCGTGGGCGCGCGCAGCGACAACGGCCTCGGGGTCGCGAGCTACTGCTGGACCTGCTCGATCATGCCGGTCAAGGTCCTCGGCGACGACGGGAGCGGTCGCACCTCCGACGTCGCGGCCGGGATCGTCTGGGCGACGGACAACGGCGCGGACGTGATCAACCTCAGCCTCGGGGGCAGCTCGGGGACGACCTCGATGCTGAACGCCGTCCGCTACGCGACCGACAACGACGTGCTCGTGGTCGCGTCGGCCGGCAACAACGGTGAGGAGGAGGCGAGCTACCCGGCGGCCTACGCCGAGGTGGTCGGCGTCGCCGGCACCGACCAGGATGACGTCCGCTACTCGTGGTCGAACTACGGCTCCGACGTCGACGTCGCCGCTCCGGGCTGTAACCGCACGACCGTCCGCGGTGACCACTACGGCAACTTCTGCGGCACCTCGTCGGCGGCGCCGGTCGTCGCCGGCATCGCGGGCCTCGTCGCCGCCGCCCACCCCGGCGCGACGGTCGAGCACCTGCGGAGCGCGCTCACGGACAGTGCGGTCGACGTCGGCAGCATCGTCGTCCACGGCCGCGTCGACGCATCCGGGGCGGTCACCCACCTCGACGGGGTCGACGACGGATCGGACGGGGGCGACGGTGGCGACACGAGCGATGAGGACACCGATGGGACCGTCATCGAGCGGATCGCCGGCTCCGACCGCATCGGCACCGCGGTCGCGTTGTCACGGACGACCTTCGCTGACGGTGCCTCCACCGTCGTCCTCGCACGCGCCGACGACTACCCCGACGCTCTGGCGGGCGCGTCGCTGGCCCGCGCCCTGGACGCTCCCATCCTGCTCACAACCCAGGACGGCCTCGCCAGCGACGTCCGTGACGAGGTGGAGCGCCTCGACGCGACGCGCGCGGTCCTGCTGGGCAGCAGCGGTGCGTTGTCCGACCAGGTCCGTCGTGACCTGGAGAAGATCGGCGTGAGCGTCGTCCGCCACGGCGGGGCCGACCGGTTCGCCACCGCCCGCGCCGTGGGCACGGCCCTGGCCGATGCCGGGGGCGACACCAGCCACGCCTACCTCGTGCTGGGCGCCCACGTCGACCCGTCACGCGGCTGGCCCGACGCGGTCGCGGTCGCCGGGCTCGCCGCGCTCCAGGGTCACCCGATCCTCCTCACCCACAGCGACCACCTCCCGGCCGACACCGCGGCGACGCTGGACGACCTCGACGTCACACACGTCACGATCGTCGGCGGACGCAACGCCGTCTCCAAGGAGGTCGTGGCCGAGCTCTCGGATCTGGGGCTGAACGTCCAGCGGGTCGCCGGCGCGGACCGCTACGAGACGAGCCGGGATGTCGCCGACCTCGCGGTCCGGTCCGGCGTCGACGTCTCGCGGGTGTGGCTCGCGACCGGCCGCAACTTCCCCGACGCGCTGGCCGCCGGCCCTGCCGTCGCCGCCGGCGACGACCTCCTCCTCCTCGTCGACGGGCAGGACGTGGACCGGTCGCCCGCGACGCGCGACTGGCTCGCGGACCACGCCGACGACCTGTCGGTCGTGCGTCTGGTGGGCGGGACGGGCGTGATCAGCTCGAGCGTCGAGTTCAGCATCCAGACGCTCTCGGAGTGACCTCGCCGGGCCGGTCCGCGTTCATGGCTCCGCGGACCCAGGCGCACCGGTCCAGTGGGCCGAATGCGCGCGCTCGGCGCGCGGCGTCGGCGGTCCCGCTGTCGATCCTTGTCAGACCGCGAGCCGGCCGCCTAGCCTCCCCGTCCGTTCGTACGTCGGTTAGCCGTCGGGGTTCGAAAGGTCGGGGTCTTGCGACGCCTTCTCATCTTCATCACCACGCTCCTGCTCATCCTCCCGCTGGTGCCGGCGGCGGCACAGCCTCCGGCTCCTGACGACGGGCGATCGAGCGACCGGCCGACCAGCCTCGATCGCGACAGGGATCCCGAGTGGCGGGGTGAGGCGCGGTCCGACGTGCTGCCGCCGAGCCTCCGTGACGCGGACGGCACGGTCGAGGTCATCGTCGAGCTCACCGCCGAGCCGCTGGCTGTGACCAAGGCGCAGGGCGGCCAGGGGGCGACCCAGACCCAGCAGCAGGCACAGGTCCAGTCGCAGCAGGACGGGGTGGTGACGCGCGCGAAGGCGCGCGACGCCTCCACCGACGAGATCGCGCGCGTCCAGCTCGCCCTGAACGCGGTGGTCCTCGAGGTGCCGGCCGCGCAGCTCGGCGCGCTCGCCGACGATCCCGACGTGGCCCGCATCAGCCCGGTCACGGACTTCGAACTGGACCTGTCCGAGGGCGTCCCGTTCATGGGCGGCGACGTCGCACACGGTGCCGGGGCCACCGGCGAGGGCATCCGCATCGCGATCATCGACACCGGGGTCGACTACACCCACCTCGCGCTCGGCGGCGATACCGCCACGCCGTGCGACGACTCCGGCTACACGGTGGAGTACCTGGAGGCGTACGGCGGGGTGGAGGACTGCGAACCCGACCCGAACGCCACGAACAACCGGTTCCCGAACGAGCACTTCCCCAACGACAAGGTGGTCGACGGCTGGGACTTCGTCGGCGAGTTCTGGGACGGGACCGCGGACAGCCCGCCGCTCAACCCGAACGCGAACCCGATCGACTTCGCCGGACACGGGACCCACGTCGCGCACATCGCCGCCGGTCAGGGCGACGGCATGGACATCCCCGATGGCATGGCCCCCGACGCGGACATCATCGCCATCAAGGTCTGCTCGTCGGTGACACCGAGCTGCAGCGGCGTCGCGATGCTCCAGGCGATGGACTTCGCGCTCTCGCCGAGCGGCGACCCGGAGATGTCCGACCGGGTCGACGTCATCAACATGTCCATCGGTGCGCTCTACGGCCAGGCCGACCAGAACCCGATCTCGGCCGCGGTCGAGAACGCGACCGCCGTCGGTGTGCTCACCGTCGCGTCGGCCGGCAACTCCGCCGACAACCCCTACATCACCGGGACCCCCGCGGCGACGCCGAGCGCGCTCTCGGTCGCCGCCGGGGCCCACCCGGATGACGTGATCGACGTCATGCAGGTCGTCGACGCGACCGGGACCGTGATCGAGGACGGTGAGTTCCCGGCGGTCCACCAGGGCTGGTCGGCCGAGGTCACCGAGACGGTCGAGGGCGAGATCTTCCACGACGACTCCACGCCCGAGCTGGCGACCGGCTGTCGCGACGCGACCGGCGGCGACGACCTCTCCCTGCCGAACCCGTTCGACGCGGTCGACGTCGAGGGCAAGGTCGTGCTCGTCGACCGCGGCATCTGCACCTTCAGCGAGAAGATCGCCAACATCGCCCTCGCCGGCGGAGCGGTCGGGGTGATCGCGCAGAACACCGAGGACCCGCCCTTCGGCGGCGCCGAAGGCGACTGCCCGGAGGACGCGTGTCACGACATCCCCGGGTTCATGATCTTCCTCGACGACGGCGCGACCATCAAGGCCAACCTGGGCGACGAGCCGCTGTTCGGTCTCTTCGATCCCGAGGCGGGGCTCCCGGTCGCCGGCACGATGGCCGGCTTCTCGTCGCGCGGACCGTCCATGGACGGCAACCTGCTCAAGCCGGAGATCACCGGCGTCGGGATCCTGA
>CAZADJ010000070.1:0-11882 GCA_964483845.1 uncultured Actinomycetota bacterium
ACCGTGACCTCCACGGTGTGGTGGCCGGTGGCACCGTCGGGGAACGGCGGTCGCACCTCCGGGGTCTGCACCTGTCCGTCCGCGTCGGTGGCACGGACCGTGAGCAGGTGACTGCCCGGGCCGGCGTCCCACCGGTAGCGCCACTGCCGCCACGCCGCGGACGACATCGACGGCCCGAGCTCGGCCTCCCGCCACGCGTCACCATCGACGGCGACCTCCACCGCCGCGATCCCCGTGCTCGGCGCCCACGCCACCCCGGCGACGTCGATCGTCCCCGCCTGCAGCTCCCGACCCGGTCGAGGCACGTCGATGCGTGACTGGAGGCGGACCGGGGCCTCCTTCGCCCAGTCCCGCCGCACCCAGTAGGCGTCGTAGGCGTCCATCGTGGTCAGCTCGATCTCGGTCAGCCACTTCGTCGCGGAGACGTAGCCGTACAGGCCGGCGACGACGAGCCGGGCGGGGAAGCCGTGAACGGACGGCAGTTGCTCGCCGTTCATGCCGACCGCCACCAGCACGTCGCGACCGTCGAAGGCCGCGTCGGTCGGGAACCCGGCGGTCCAGCCGTCCACCGCCCGTCCGACGATCTGGTCCGCCCCCCGCGCCACCCCGGCCCGCTCCAGGAGCGTGCGCAGCGGTACGCCGGTCCACGCCGCGTTGCCGACCAGCGACCCACCCACGTCGTTGGAGACGCAGGCGATGGTGATGTAGCGCTCGACGAGCGGCATCTCCAGCAGCTCGTCGAGGGTCAGCTCGAGCTCCCGGTCGACCATGCCGTGGACACGGAGGGTCCAATCGACCGGATCGACACGCGGGACCACCAGGCTCGTGTCGATGCGGAAGAAGCTGGCGTTGTCCACGACCGGGGGCGCCAGGTCGGTGACGGGGAAGCCCGACGGGGGCGCGGCGACCGGCTCGACCGGTGGCGGGAGCGCCACCGCCGGCGTGACCACCCGCTGCACGAGACGTCGCCCCACCGCGGCCGAGACCAGCCCCGCGGCCGCGACGGTGACCGTCAGCCGCACGAACCGTCGACGCTCCAGCCCCGCCCGCACCTCCGCTGACGCGTCACGGTCGGCGCGCCGGACGGGAGCGGTAGCGAGGAGCGCCCGCAGCACGAGCAGCCCCACGACGACCGCGGCGACGACCGCCGCGATCGTGCGGATCACCGCCACCGGCCCCTCGGGATCTCTGAGCACGGCGAGCACGCCGAGGGCACCGGCGCCCCCGAACACGAGCACGGCGACCCACGCCCGACGAGCCGCGACCGCTCCGGCGCCAGCACCGAGGCCCAGACAGACGAGGACGACGCCGACGTTCAGCGCCAGCTTGTTGGCGGTGCCGAACACGGCGATCGCAAAGCGCTCCACCGTACCGGGGGCGGCCGCGATCACCGCGTCACCGACGGCGATGACCGGGGACGTCACCCCGGGGACGAGGCCCGCGAGGAGCTCACCGACCCCGATGGCGACCGCGACCGCGGCCGCCCCGGCGAACGCCGCGAGGCGCGCGTCGACCCGCTCCTGGACGCGCCGGTCTCCGCTCATCTGCTCAGAGGGTACGGGGGCGCCCGGTCCACGCCCGGACCAGCTAGCGGTCCAGCAGGGCAGCCAGCCGCTCGAGTTGATCGATCTCGGCGACGGTGGGCCAGAGGACGTACTCGTCGATGCCCACCTCCGCGGCCTCGTCGAGACGTCGGCGTACGGCGTCCTCCGAGTCCAGCATCGCGTCAGCTGCACGCTCGGCCGCCCCCTCGCGGAACCCGTAGTAGTCGCGCAGGTAGTCGCGGCCGCGTCCGAGGGTGTCGTCGTCCCCGAGCGCCCAGTAGGCACAGCCGACGAAGTGGAAGTCGCTCGCGTCGCGGCCCGCCTCCGTGCGCGCCTCCAGCGCCACGTCGAGCAGTCCCCGCGCCTGCGGGGGCGGCAGGTTGCCGCCGAGGAAGCCGTCACCCATCCGGCCCGCGCGCCGGGCGGCGGGCTCCGAGTAGCCGCCGATGAGCACCGGTGGTCCGCCCTCCTGGACCGGGCTCGGCCCGATCGGTCCGATCCCGTCCCGCGGCGACTCGCCGGCCCAGACACGACGCATCGTGACGAGCTGCTCCTCGAAGTGGGGCGCGCGGCGCCGGAACTCGGTGTCGGACCCGGCGGCGAGGTAGTCCTCCTCGCGGCCCCCTATCCCGAGGCCCAGGGTGAGCCGACCGCCGGAGAGCGAGTCGATCGTCGCGGCCTGCTTCGCGAGCATCCCGGCGTTGCGGATCGGTGCGACGAGCACCGTGGTCATCAGCCGGATCCGCTCGGTCACCCCGGCGAACGCGGCGAGTGCGGCGAGCGGCTCGTGGTTGCCGTAGGCGATGCGATCGATGATGCCGAGCGAGGAGTACGGTCCCTCGTCCGCGGCCCGCACCCAGGCGACGATCGCCTCGCCAGACACGCCAGGGATCGTCGCCGGCGTCCCGACCGCGACCTGCATGGGTCCGCTCCTCTCCCCACGGGACGGCCCGAACCTAGTCGGTCGCACCGTCCAGGGCTGCGAGGAACCGGGCGGCGAGGGGGGCCGCGACCTCGCCACCGGCCCCACCGCCCTCGACGAGCACCGCGAAGGCGAGCCCGTCGTGGAACCCGACGAACCACGCGTGGGTCGGGAGGCGCCCCTCCTCGTCGCGGTCCCCGAACTCGGCGCTGCCGGTCTTCCCGGCCACCTCACCCCCGGCGATCTGCGCGGCCGTCCCCGTCCCGTCGACGACGACCCGACGCATCAGATCGGCGACCGTGTCGGCGACGTCGGCGTCCAGCGCGTGCGACGCGTCCGCGGCCTCGCCGTCGAGGAGGTGCGGGGCGCGCCACGTCCCCGACGCGATCGCCGCGGCGACGGTCGCGAGGTGCAGCGGGCTCGCCTCGACGCGGGCCTGCCCGATCGCCGCAGCGCCGCGCTCAGCGGCGTCCCCGGGCTCCGGGAAGCTCCCGCCGAAGGCGCTGAGCGGCAGGCGGTAGTCCACGCCGAAACCGAAACTCGACGCGCCTGCCTCGAGGGCCGTGTCGTCGAGGTCCGCGCCCAGCGTCGCGAAGGTGGTGTTGCACGACCACGCGAAGGCCTCCTCGAGCGTCGTCCCCCCGAGGTCGAGCTCGTCGGCGTTGCGGATGCGGAGGCCTCCGACGGTCGTCTCCGCCGGGCAGTCGACGTCGTGATCGGGACGCAGTCCGGCCTCGACCAGCGTGGCGGCGGTCACGATCTTGAACGACGAGCCGGGCGGGTAGCGCCCGGCGAACGCGCGGTTGAACTCGGCGAGCGGACGGCTGGCCGAGGCGCGGATCGCACCCGTGTCGACGTCGACGACGACGAGCGCGGCCGGGTCGTCGACGTCCTCGAGCGCCTCCTCGACCGCGGTCTGGACCTCGACGTCCAGGGTGGTCCGTACGGGCTCAGGTGCCTGCTCGTCGAAGCGGTGCACGACGTCGATGACGCGCGTCTCGATCACCTCGCCGTCCTCATCGAAGGGATCGCCGCGCGTGGTGTCGACGAGCAGGATCTCCGCCCCCGGGGCGCCGCGCAGCTGCTCCTCGAACACGCGCTCGAGCCCGAACCGACCGACCTGGTCGCCGCGCTGGTAGGGGTCGCCGAGCTCGTCGAGCAGCTCGGCGGTGATCTCGTCGACCACGCCGACCACGTGGCGGGCGAAGCCCTCTGAGGGCGTCAGACGGGCCGGGGCCGTGCGCGAGACGATCCCCGGGACCGGCCGCAGCAGCTCCCACGTCGACCCCTCGTCCTCGCGCAGGGTGAGCAACGGGTAGAACCACTCGTCGCGCAGATCGTCACGGTCGAGGACCTCGTAGACGTCGTCGGCCGCGAGGTGGGTGTGCTCGTCGAACGCATCGGCCACCCAGTCCGGATCCTCGATCCGGGCAGGATGGAGGCCGACCTCGCGCAGCTCACCGGGCTCGGTGATCGCCCGGCCGTCGTGTGCGAGGATGGCGGCACGTCCGTGCTCGTCGACCCGACGGGCGAAGGTGCGGTTGTCGCGGAGGTCAGGGTGTACCGCGGGCTGATCCCACTCGACCCGCCAGTCGTCCTCGTGACGGAGCATCGTGATCGTCGTCGGGTAGGTCCAGTCGCCGACGCCCCCGAGGGTGAGGGTGACGTCGAGATCGGCGTCGGCGCGGCCGCGGTCGACGCGCACGTCGGCGACCTCCACGTCGGCGCCGATGACGTCGAGCTGGTTCCAGAACCTCGCGTGGACGTCCGGGAAGCCCTCCGGCGGATCGATGACGAGCGCCGCCATCGCGTCCCAGTCCCCCTCGCTCCAGGCGTCCGCGTACGTGGACGCGACGGCGGCCGCCTGCTCCTCGCGTGTCGGCCCTCCCCCGGTCGCGTACAGCAGCCAGGCGACGCCGCCGACGACCCCCGCGGTGACGAGCACCGCGAACGCTCCGGCGATCCAGGTACGCACCGCGTCGCCTCCCGTTCTCGTCCAGAAGGTACCCACGACGCCGTCGCGAGCCCGTCATGACCCGGAGCCGGCGGCGGCCGGGGACCTACCGTCTGGAGCGATCGGGAGGTGACGTGTGACCGCCGCGAGGAGCCGTCGTCGGGGCGTGGCGGTCGCGGTCGCCGCTGCGGTGCTCGCCGTGGTCTTCGCGGCCGGGCGGGTCCTCACCGGTGGGATCGATCCCGACCCGCCCGACTGCGCCGACCCGGTCGCCTGGACCGACGCGGCGGCGCACGAGGGGGACCGGGCGGCCGTGGTCGGCCCCGTCGCCGGCGCCACGCACACCCCGGACGTCGGCGGCGAGCCGACCTTCCTGAACCTCGGCAACCCCCATCCGGATCCCGAGCGCTTCGACGTCGTCATCTACCGTGAGCTCCGCGACGCGTTCGACCCGCCGCCGGAGGTGCGGTTCGCTGACCACGACGTCTGCGTCGTCGGCCGCGTCCGCGTCCGCGACGGCGTGCCGCAGATCATCCTGGACCGCCCGGCCGACATCGAGATCGCGGCGGTTCACCGCTCCGCATCGAGCAGCGCCCACGCGCGGCTGACCGCCGGGTCGTGATCGGTCACCGCGGCGTCCCCCGACGGCCCGACGGTCACGTCCGGGACGAGACCGACGCCGTCCAGGCTGTCCCCGTCACGCGTCGCCCACCGACCCACGGTGAGCCGCAGCACCGCCCCGGTCTCGAGCCGGTGGGAGGCCTGGACGGTCGCCTTCCCCGCCGTGCGACGACCGACGACCGTCGCACGGCCACCCGCCCGCAGCGCGGTCGCCAGCATCTCGGCGGCCGAGGCGGTCTCCTCGTCCACGAGCACGACGAGCGCGACGTCCAGCCCCGTCCCGCCAGGACGGGTCGCCGCCGACCGGCGGCTCTCCCGGCGCTCCACGGTGAAGGCCACCCCGGCCGGCAGGAGCTCGTCGGCGATCTCCCGCGCCACGCGGACGAGGCCGCCCCGGTTCCCCCGGAGGTCCAGCACGATCCCGTCGACGCCGTGCGCGAGCTGCTCGCCGAGCCGCTCGCGGAACAGGTCGGGGGCGTCGCCCGCGAGGGTCCACGGCCGCAGGTAGCCCGTCCGTGCGTCGAGGAGCCGTGCGACCACCGGGGGCGTCTCCCGGCCTCCCACCGGACCGCCCACCTCGGACGGCTCGCCCGGACGCTCGTCGCCCGGGGTCCGCCCGGGGAGCACCGCCTCCTCGCCCGGTCGGCGGTAGCGGGCATGGGGATCGTCGAGCGCCGTCAGGACGGCCGCGATCGCCCGCCGCTCGACCTCGCGCTCGTCTGCGCCCCCCTGCACCGCCACCGCCACCGCGACCTCCGCCGCCCGGATGAGGACGGCCGGGTCGACCGGCTCGAGGTGTTCGGCGACGACGGTCTCCACGGTCGCGCAGAGCCCGGGCAACCGCGGCTGCTCGTCGCACGCGGTCAGACGACGGGCCAGCGCCGCGGCCTCCGGAGGGGGTGGCCCCGCGGCCGCGCCGGCCGGGTCCGCGGTGCCGGGTCGGCCGAGCAGCGCAGCGCCGACACCACCGACGACGATCATCCCCACGGCGACCGTGAGGAGGACGACCGGGCGACGCAACTCCCCCACGGCGCCACCGTACGCGCCGCCGGCGCCGTATGGAGCCCCTGAGCACCCCGTGCGGTCAGGTCCCGTGATCGGCGGCGTCGAGCTCCAGCGTGTCCCCCTCGGCGTCCGCGGGGACCTCGCGCCGGCGACGGAGCTCGTCCAGCTTCTCCAACGGACGCTCGAGCTGCCGTCGCCTGGGACCGTTGAGGTCCTCCCAGCCGCGGTAGGCGGTCTGGATGCGCTTGCCGACGACCTCGATCTGCTCGGTGAACTTCTCCCACTGCCGCTCGAAGGTCCCCAGGTGCGAGAGGATCTCGTCGGAGGTCCGCTCCAGGCGGAAGTTGTCCGCCGCCTGGCGAACCACGGCCAGCACCGCGAACAGCGTGAGCGGCGAGCAGAGGACCACCTTGTTCCGCAGCGCGTCGTCGAGCAGATCGCGATCCTCGAGGTGCAGGAAGCCGTAGACCTGCTCGTTCGGGATGAAGAGCAGGACGCAGTCGACGGTCTCCTCGGCCTCCGAGTAGTCGCGGTCGGCGAGCTCCTTGACGCGGTCACGCGCGTCGCGCAGGAAGTCCTTGCGGTAGCGCTCGCGCTCCGTCTCGGAGTCCGCCTCCAGGTAGCGCAGGTAGTTCGAGAGGGGGAACTTCACGTCCATGTGCAGGCTGACGCCCCGAGGGAGCGGGAAGGTGAAGTCGGGGCGTCCCCGCTCGGTCCGCTGCTGGCGGTGGTAGTTCACCCCCTCGACGAAGCCGGCCAGGGTGAGCACGTCCTCGGCCATCCGCTCGCCCCACTGACCCCGAGCGCTCGGGCTCGACAGCGCCTCCCGCAGCGAGCGGGTCAGATCGCCGAGCTCGGCGGTCTGCTGGCTGGCCTGCTGGATCTGACGGCTCAGCTCCCCGTGCTGTCGCTGGCGGCCGGACTCCAGGTCGCGCACCAGCCCGCTCACCTTCTCCAGCTCGTCCTTCATGCCGGCGAGCTGCTGGTCGATCAGCCCCTTCTTGGCGTCGAGCTCGCTGGACTGCAGCTGCGCCTGCGCGCCCAGCCGTTCCGCGGCGAGCGCGACGACGGAGTCGATCGCGGCCTGGACCCCGGCGTCACGTTGCGAGACGGCCTCGCGCTGCACCTCCTCGGCGAGCCGGCGGGCCGTCTCGCGCTGTCCCCGCCGCAGGACGAGGGCGACGACCAAGCCGGCGACGACGGCGGCGACGATCGCGCTGAGGATGGCGGCGGTCACGTCCGTCTCCCTCCTGGATGGCCGTGAGCACCGTACGCGGGAGCTGTGACGGGGCCCCGGAGGCCGCGCCGGCCACGACCGTGCGCCCTCCGCATCGACCGGCCGCGGGGCGGTCGATGCGCTTCCAACCCGCGGACAACATCAGTAGGCTACGACCGACCTCGTAGACGCGTGAGGCGACGACGGAGAGAGGGCGGGCCATGCAGGTGAACACGAACATGCTGCGTCGCGGCGGGAAGCGCGGCGTCGGACGGCGGGTCGGCTGGCGGCTGATCACGCTGCTGGCGATCCTCGGGCTGGTGCTGGTCGCCTGCCCGGCCGACGACGCGGCCGACGACGACGACGTCGCCATCGACGACCCCGACGACGCGCCCGACGACCTGGAGCCGTCCGACGAGACGTTCCGGATCGCGGTCGGCGTCGACCTCGACACGCTCGACCCCGCCGGGATCACGACGACCACGGTGGACAACATGATCGCCTACACGGTCGAGACCCTCACGGTCATCGACGAGGAGGGCGAGACCCATCCCCACCTCGCGACCGACTGGGAGATCTCTGACGACGGGCTGACCTACACCATCGACCTGCAGGAGGGGGTCGAGTTCCACGACGGCTCGCCGTTCAACGCCGAGGCGGTGGTGTTCACCTTCGAGCGGCTGCTGGACGAGGAGGTCCAGGTCCCGATCCGTGCGCCGTTCGAGCCGATCGAGTCGATCACCGCGCTCGACGAGCACACGGTCGAGTTCCAGCTCAGCGAGCCGTTCCCGCCGCTGATCAGCGCGCTCTCCTTCGGGGTGTCGGCGATCATCTCGCCGGACTCGGTCGAGGAGCACGGCAACAGCTACACCGACTACGTGCACCCGGTCGGCACCGGGCCGTACACGTTCGGCGAGTACGCCGAGGGTGACCGTCTCCGGGTCGAGCGCTTCGACGGGTACTGGGGCGAGCTCCCCTACTACGGGGAGGTCGAGTTCCAGATCGTGCCGGAGTCCGCGACGCGGGTGAGCGCCGTGCGCGCCGGCGACGTCGACATGATCATCCTGCCGCCGGTCTCCGAGATCCCCGCGCTCGAGGACGACCCTGACGTCGAGGTGCTGATGGCGCCCGGCAACCGCACCATCTTCATCGCGATCAACAACGTGCTGGTCGACGACCCGCAGGTGCGCCAGGCGTTCAACTACGCCGTGGACAAGGAGGCGATCATCGAGAACGTCCTGTTCGGTGCCGCCGACATCGTCGACGCGCCGATGGACGAGAGCCTCTGGGGCTACTGCCCCGGCGGTGACCCCTACGAGTACGACCCCGACCGTGCGCGGGACATGCTCGAGGAGGCCGGTGCGACCGACCTCGAGGTGAACATGATCGCCCCGACCGGCCGCTACATCCAGGACTTCGAGGTCGCCGAGGCCGTCGCCGGGTACCTCTCCGACGTCGGCGTGACGGTGAACGGGCCGGAGACGGCCGACTGGCCGAGCTACGTCGGCATGATCACCCAGCCGGTGGACGAGACCGACAACCACCTGCACCTGCTCGGCTGGGCGCCGTCGTACATGGACTCGTTCCAGCACATGGTGATCTTCCGCTCCGACCAGCACCCGCCGGACGGGCTCGCCACCGCCGGGTACGACAACCCCGACATGGACGAGATCCTGACGCAGGCGGCGAGCGAGCCGGACGAGGACGCCCGCCAGGAGCTGTACTGCCAGGCCTCGGAGCTGGCCTGGGAGGATGCGCCCTGGATCTACCTGTACAGCCAGAGCTTCCCGATCGTGTACCGGTCCGACGTCGCCGGCGTGACGTACCGCCCGAACGAGAGCTTCTACGCCGTCTACGCCCACCCCGCTGACCAGTGATCGACCGCGTCGGGGGCGCGCCGCATCGGCGGTCGCCCCGAGCGTCGCGTGACCAGCGGCGCGCCTCCCGACCGGACCGGGGTCCGACAGCACGATGATCGGGTACATCGGCAAGCGTCTCGCCGTCGCGGTGGTGACGCTGTTCGGCGTGTCGATCATCGTCTTCGGGCTCGTGCAGCTGCTCCCCGGCGATCCCGCCCGGACGATCGCCGGACTGCTCGCCTCCGAGTCCGAGGTGGAGCGCATCCGGGAGCGGATGGGGCTCGATCAACCCCTGCTCACGCAGTACACGAACTTCGTCACACAGGCCGTCCAGGGTGATCTCGGCGTCTCCGCCCGGACCCGGCGGCCGGTGACCGGCGAGATCTGGGCCCGGCTGCCCAAGACCATCGAGCTCGCCGTCGTCGCGACGGTGATCGGGACCATCCTCGGGATCCTCGCGGGGGTGGTCTCCGCGCGGCGGAGGGGTCGATGGCCGGACACGGTGGTCTCCATCCTGTCGGTCGGCGGGATCTCCATGCCCGTGTACTGGAGCGGGCTGCTGCTCATCCTGATCTTCGCCGTGAACCTCGGCTGGCTGCCGGCGTCCGGCGCGGCGAGACCGACGAGCATCATCCTGCCCGGCATCACGCTCGGGCTGTTCTCGGTCGCCCTGGTCGCGCGCATGACCCGCGCGAGCATGCTGGAGGTGCTGGAGCAGGACTACGTCCGGACGGCGCAGGCCAAGGGGGTCCGTGAGCGCAACGTCGTGTACCGGCACGCCCTACGGAACGCCTTCATCCCGGTGCTCACCATCATCGGCATCCAGTTCGGCAGCCTGCTCGGCGGCGCGGTCCTGACCGAGTTCGTCTTCGCCTGGCCGGGGATCGGCCGGCTGCTGGTCGACTCGATCTTCGCGCGCGACTTCCCGGTCGTTCAGGGGATCATCCTCGTGTTCGCGCTGATGTTCATCATCGTCAACCTCGTCGTGGACATCCTCTACAGCGTCGTCAACCCCAAGATCCGGTACTAGACGATGAGTGACGCGTTACAGGAGCACGACAGCATCCGGGCGGAGGCCCCCCGCACCGCCGGGGACGGATCGGGACCGCAGGACCACGAGCGCCCGAGCATGGCCGCGTGGCGCCGCTTCCGTGGCCACAAGGCGGCGATGGCGGGGCTCGCGATCCTGGTCGCCTTCGTGCTGCTCGCCGTGTTCGCGCCGTTCATCACCCCCCACGACCCGATCCAGCAGGAGCTCTCACGCGCCCTGCAGACGCCGTCCGCGGAGCACTGGCTCGGCACCGATCACCTCGGCCGGGACATGTTCACGCGCCTCGCGTACGGGGCCCGGATCACGATGTTCATCGGCATCGCCGCGGTCGGCTTCGGGCTGCTGATCGGGGTCCCGCTCGGCGTCGTCTCCGGCTACTACCGCCGCTGGGTCGACATGGTGATCCAGCGCGTCGCGGACATCATGTTCTCGTTCCCCTCGATCCTGCTCGCGCTCGCGCTCGTCGCGGTGCTCGGCGTCGGTCTGCGCAACGTCATCATCGCGGTCGGCGTGGGCATGATCCCCATCTTCATCCGGCTCGTCCGCGGCCAGGTGCTGTCGGTGCGGGAGGAGGTGTACGTCGAGGCGGCCCGGGCGCTCGGCGGGAAGGACGTGCGCATCCTCTCCAAGCACGTGCTCGCGAACTCCTGGGCGCCGATCATCGTGCAGGCCACCGTCTCGATGGGGATCACCATCCTGGTCGCCGCGGGCCTCGGCTTCCTCGGGCTCGGCGTCCAGTCCCCGACACCGGAGTGGGGGACGATGCTCGGCGACGGGCGCCAGTACATCTACAGCCACCCGCACATGACGACGTACCCGGGGCTCGCGATCTTCCTCGCGGTGCTCGCCTTCAACCTGCTCGGGGACGGGCTGCGCGACGCGCTCGACCCGCGGCTGCGCACCGTGGAGGCACGCCAGTGAGCCGCCATGACCCGAGCAGCTCGAGCGGCGTCAGCGGCGGTCGCCCGGGGCCACGCGCCCTCGGCGATCAGGGGTTCGGCGAGGCGCCCGACGACGTGCGTCCCGGCGAGCCGCTGCTGTCCGTCGAGGACCTCGCCGTCGAGTTCGCGACACCCGAGGGCGTGGTGCGCGCGGTGGACGGGGTGAGCTGGGACCTGCACCCGGGCGAGACGCTCGGCATCGTCGGCGAGTCCGGATCGGGCAAGTCCGTCTCGGTGCTCTCGCTGCTCCGGCTGATCCCGGAGCCACCGGGCCGGATCGTGAGCGGCCGGGTCACGTTCGGGGGCCAGGACCTGCTCCAGCTCCCGAAGCGTCGCCTGCGGCGGATCCGGGGCAAGGACATCGCGATGGTGTTCCAGGATCCGATGAGCTCCCTGAACCCGGTCTTCAGGGTCGGGAAGCAGATCAGCGAGGCGCTGCTCGTCCACGACAGCAGCCTCTCGGACCGGGACGCGCGCCGCCGGGCGATCGAGCTGCTCGACGCCGTCGGGGTGCCGCAGGCCGAGGTCCGCTTCGACCAGTACCCGCACGAGTACTCCGGGGGGATGCGCCAGCGCGCCATGATCGCGATGGCGATCGCCAACCGTCCCAAGGTGCTGATCGCGGACGAGCCGACCACCGCGCTCGACGTCACCATCCAGGCGCAGGTCCTGGACGTGCTGCGCGACATCCAGCCGGAGACGGGCGCGGCGACCATCCTCATCACCCACGACCTCGGGCTCGTGGCGGAGATGGCGGACCGCGTGATCG
>CAZADJ010000071.1:0-6990 GCA_964483845.1 uncultured Actinomycetota bacterium
AGGCCGCTCGCGATCTCGGGAGCGCGCTGAACGTCCGGGCTGTCAGCCCCGAGGCCGATGCGGACCCGCTCGACCGCGCCGTCGCCGCGTGGCGCGAGGCCGCGGGGACCCACGCCCCGTACCTCGTCCACGACGCCGACCCCCTGTCCGCCGTGGCGGACGCCTGGGTCGACTTCTACGACCGAACCGGCGTCCGGGGCGACCTCGAGGTCGCGATCTCGGAGACGCTCGCCCGGTGGCGGGCCGGTTCGCTCGAGCTCCCCGACTACTACCTGGTGCTCGAGCCGGAGACGATGGGTGACACGCGTCGGCACTGGTTCCTCGGCCACCTGCGTGACCACGCCCCGCACCGGGTCGCCCCCGCCACGGCCACGTCCGCGGACCTCCGCCGACGGCTGGGTCGTCTCCGCACCGGCCGCTGGTGGCCCGAGCTCGACCGGCTGCTCGCGGACGTCGAGCGGCGGGTGCCCGACGAGGTGCGTCTCGCCGACCCCGAGGAGGACGACGAGGGCGCGCTGATCACGTGACCGCCCACGTGTCCGACGGCGCGACCGACGCGTGACCGCGGCGGTGTGCGTCGAGGATCAGTGCGCGTGGAAGGGCGTGCCGGCGGCGGCGAGGAACGACTCGCCGATCGCCTCCGACATCGTCGGGTGGGCGTGGACGATCTGGGCGACCTCGGACGGGTAGGCGCCCCAGTACGTGGCGAGGGCGGCCTCCGCGATGAGATCCGTCGCGTGGGCGCCGACGATGTGGACGCCGAGGGTCTCGCCGTCCGCCCCGCGGTGGACGGTCTTCACGTGGCCGTCCAGGCCGGAGATGATCCCCTTCGCGTTCGCCCGCAGGGAGGACGTCGTGGTCTCGACGTCGTCGTGGCGCTCCCTCGCCTCCTCCTCCGTCAGCCCGACGGACGCGACCTCGGGCCGGCAGTAGGTGACGCGCGGGACCTGGGCGTGGTCGACCGGGATGGGGTCCTCGCCCGCCAGCGCGTCGGCGACCACGAACCCCTCCGCGAACGCCGCGTGGGCGAGCGCGAGGGTGTCGAGCACGTCACCGACCGCCCAGACGCGCTCCACATCCGTGCGACCGTGCGCGTCGACCTCGACGAACCCGCGGTCGTCGACGACGCCGAGGTCCCCCGCCCCGACCGCGTCGAGGTTCGGGCGCCGGCCGATCGCGATCAGCACCGTGTCCACCTCGAGCTCCTTCGAGCCGGCGTCCCCGGTGACGGTGACGTTGGCGCGCGGGCCCTCGCCCGCGGTGACTGCGACCTTCTCGACCGTGGACGAGGTGAGCAGGTCGATGCCGGCACGACGCAGCGCCTTCGCGATCGCCGTCGAGGAGTCGGAGTCCTCCATCGGGAGGGCGCGCTCGAGCGCCTCGACGATCGTCACCTCGGCGCCCAGCGCCCGCCAGAAGCTGGCGAACTCCATCCCGACCGCCCCGGCACCGACGATCACCGACCGGGAGGGGACACGGTCGACGCGCAGCGCGTCGTCGGAGGTCATGACCACGCGACCGTCGACCTCGACGTCCGGGATGGTCCTGGGCACCGACCCGGTCGCGATCACCGTCTCACGGGCCTCGACCCGCTCGGTGTCCCCCTCGGCGTCGCGCACCTCGACCACGCCGGGCTCGAGGATGCGGCCGATCCCCTCGTGGTAGGTGATCCCGCGCTGCTTCACCAGCCCCTGGAGCCCACGGTGCATCGTCCGCACGACGCGGTCGCGGAAGCCGTGGAGCCCCTCGAGCTCGACACCGCGGACGTCGGCGTCGATACCGAGGTCGTGGCGTCGGTGCAACTCCTCGAGCACCTCGGCGACGTGGAGGAGCGCCTTCGACGGGATGCAACCCCGGTGGAGGCAGGTCCCGCCGACGCGGTCGGCCTCGACCATCGCGACGTCGAGGCCGCGGGTGGCCGCGCGGAACGCGGTCGCGTACCCGCCGGGTCCTCCGCCGATGACGACGAGATCGTGCACGTCTCCCCCTCCGTCTAGCCGGGTACCGGGCAGCCGCCGCTCACGCGTGCAGCAGGATCCGGGTCGGGTCCTCCACCATGCGTCCGACCTCGGCGACGAAGCGGCCGGCCTCCCCGCCGTCGCAGATGCGGTGGTCGAAGGCGACCGTCAGGGTGACGACCCGGCGCACGGCGAGCTCCCCGTCGACGACCCAGGGACGCTCGTTCATCGCGCCGACCCCGAGGATCGCGGCCTCCGGATGGTTGATGATCGGGTCGCCCCAGTCGTTGCCGAGGGCGCCGTAGTTGTTCACCGTGAACGTCCCGCCGGTCAGCTCCCCCGGGCTGATCGACCCGTCGCGTGCAGCGTGTGCCAGGCGGTTCAGCTCACGCGACAGCTCGAGCGTCGTCCGGCGGTGCGCGTCGTCGATCACCGGGACCAGCAGGCCGCGGTCGGTGTCGACCGCGACGCCGAGGTGGACCGGCTCGAGGAGGCGGATCTCGCCGGCGTCGGTGTCGAGGGTCGCGTTCAGCGTCGGGAACCGGCGCAGGGCGATCACCGTGGCGCGAGCCACCAGCGCGAACGGGGTGACGCGGACGTCGTGGCCCTCGCGCCCGGCGGCGTCGGTGAGCCGTTCGGCCGCGTCCCACAGCTCCGTGCAGTCGACGGTGACCGAGGTGGTGGCCTCGGGGATCTCGCTGCGCGAGGTCGTCATCTTCTCGACGATGCGCTTGCGGATGCCGCTCACCGGGATGACGTCCCCGGGTGACATCCCGCGGAACCCGACGCCGGCGACCTCGGCCTCCGCGGGCACACCCGCCGGGGGTGCCTCGCGAGCCGGTGCGGCGGCGGGCTCGCCCTCAGCAGCGGCCCGGACGTCCTCACGGGTGATGATCCCGCCCTCGCCCGACCCGGGTGCGATGCTCGCGAGGTCCACGCCGAGGTCCTTCGCGAGCTTGCGCACCGGTGGCTTGGCCAGCGGCTTCGTCGTCGTGTCCTCCGAGGTCCGCTCCCCGTTCCCCGACGGCGCACCTGCTCCGGGGGTCCTCGCGCCGCGCCGGCGGCGCCGCTTCGTCGCGCCCTCCGCCGCGCCGTAGCCGACCAGCACGTTGGTGCGCTCGCCGCGCTCGCTCCCCGCGTCGGCGGCCGGCTGCTCCTCCTCGACCTCGTCCTCGCCGACCTCGAACCCCGCCTGCGCTGATGATCCCCCGCCCGCCTCGTCTCCGAGCTGGGCGGCGACCTCGTCGGGGACGTCCGCCCCGGACGCGACCTCCTCCACGTCGATACGCACCAGCGGCTCGCCGACCTCGAGCTCCTCGCCGATCTCGCCGAAGCGCTCGACGATCGTCCCGGCGAACGGGCACGGCACGGAGACGACCGCCTTCGCGGTCTCGACGTCGCAGATCTCCTGGTTCAGCTCGACGGTGTCGCCGGCCTCGACGTGCCAGGCGACGATCTCGCCCGACTCGAGGCCCTCGCCGAGGTCGGGCAGCAGGAAGTCTCGGATCTCCCCCACCGGGTGCTCCTCTCAGTCGGCGGTCACGTCGCGAGCGCGCGCCTCGTGACCGTCGGCGCCGCTCGGATGGCGACAGCGGTAGCGGCACATGTCGATCAGTAGCTGAGGCTGCGCTCGACGAAGTCGAGGACGCGATCGACGTCCGGCAGCCAGTAGTCCTCGAGCATCGCCGCCGGGTACGGCGTGTCGAACCCCGTCGCGCGCAGCACCGGCGCCTCGAGGTGGTAGAAGGCCAGCTCCTGGATGCGCGCGGAGACCTCCGCGCCCATCCCGAGCGTCATGCCAGCCTCGTGCACCACGATGCACCGGCCGGTGCGCTCGACGGATCCGATCACGGTCTCGTCGTCGATCGGGTTCAGCGAGCGCAGGTCGACCACCTCGAGCGACCAACCCTCCTCGTCGCCGGCCTCGGCCGCCTCCATCGCGGTGCGGACCATCGGCCCGTACGCGATCACGGTCACGTCCCGCCCCTCCCGGCGCACCACGGCGCGGTCCAGGGGCGTGCCGTCGGAGACCGGCAGGTCGACGTCCTCCTTCATCCAGTAGCGCCGCTTCGGCTCGAGGAAGACGACCGGGTCGTCCGAGCGGATCGAGTTGCGCATCATCCCGTAGGCGTCCGACGGCGTCCCCGGGGTGACGACCTTCAGCCCCGCGGTGTGCACCCAGTAGGTCTCCGGCGACTCCGAGTGGTGCTCGACCGCGCCGATCCCGCCCCCGTACGGGATGCGCAGGGTCAGCGGGACGGTCACGGTCCCGCGCGAGCGGTTGCGGTACTTGGCGATGTGGCTCACCAGCTGCTCGAAGCCGGGGTAGGTGAACCCGTCGAACTGGATCTCGGGGACCGGGCGGTAGCCGTAGAGGGCCAGACCGAGCGAGGTCCCGATGATCGCGGACTCGGCCAGCGGCGTGTCGAAGCAGCGCTTGTCGCCGAACTTCTCCTGGAGCTCGTCGGTGATCCGGAAGACCCCGCCGAGCACACCGACGTCCTCGCCGAACACGAGCACGCGCTCGTCGGCCTCCATCTCGTCGTGGAGCGCCTGGTTGAGGGCCTGGGCCATCGTGACCGTCATGTCAACCCTCCTCCCGCGCGTCGAGCTCCGCGCGCAGCTGCGCCTTCTGCCGCTCGAAGGACGCCGGCGGGTCGACGTAGACGTGCTCGAACAGCTCCATCGGGTCGCCGTGCGGCGCTTCGTAGATCTGGTCGCGGACGTGCTTCGCCTGCTCGTTGGCCTGCTCGTCGACCTCCGCCGCGAACTCGCCGTCCCAGAGGTCGCGCTTCTTCAGGAACTTCTCCATCCGCGCGATCGGATCGAAGCGGGCCCAGTACTCGAGCTCCTCGTCGGTGCGGTAGCGCTTGGGGTCGTCGGAGGTGGTGTGCGCCTCCATGCGGTAGGTGATCGCCTCGATCAGCGTCGGCCCCTCGCCGCGACGGGCCCGCTCGGCCGCCTCGCGGGTCACCGCGTACGAGGCGAGCACGTCGTTGCCGTCGCAGCGCACGCCCGGCATGCCGTACCCGACCGCCTTGTGCGCGATCGAGGGCGCGTGGGTCTGCTTCGACAGCGGCACCGAGATCGCGTACTGGTTGTTCTGGCAGAAGAACACGCACGGCGCCTCGAAGACCGCGGCGAAGTTCATCGCCTCGTGGGAGTCGCCCTCCGATGTGGCACCGTCCCCGAAGTAGCACAGGGACACGATCGGCTTGCCGTCGAACTTCGCGCCCATCGCGAAGCCCGCCGCGTGCAGGGTCTGGGTCCCGATCGGGATCGCCATCAACGCGAAGCGGAACTCGTGCGGGTCGTGGTCGGAGAGCCAGGTCCCGCGGTAGAGGTGGAGCAGCCCGGCCGTGTCGATCCCCCGGGTGATCCCCGCGGCGAGCTCGCGGTACGAGGGGAAGATCCAGTCCGGCTCGGCGAGCGCGTAGGCGCTGCCGACCTGCGCCCCCTCCTGGCCCTGACAGGAGGCGTACACGCCGAGTTGGCCCTGGCGCTGGAGGTTGATGGCCTCGCGGTCGACCTTGCGCGAGATCACCATGTAGCGGTGGAGCGCCCGCAGATCCTCGTCCTTCAGGTCCAAGGGGTAGTCGGGGTGCTCGTGGAAGTCACCGTGCCGGTCGAGGAGTCGGATGGGTTCGAGGTTCGGCAGCAGCGCATCGGGATCGATGTCGGGGTTGATCAACGATCGGAGGTCGGGGCCCTCGTGCTCGGGCTCCCCGCCCGCACCGTTCCCCGTGTGGGGGCCCGTACCCTGGTTCGCAGGGGCCTGATCGACCACGTTCGGCTCCTTCGTCGGTCGGTGTCCCGGGATCGCCGGGATCATCGCGTGAGGTCACGGCGGGCGCATCACCACGGTCGGATCACCGTGGCTCGGCGTCGGCGCTGACCTGGAACCCACCGCAGCCCCGCCGGGATCGCCGGCGTGTGGGCGCAGCTCCAGCTCCACCTCGAGCCTACACAAGCGCCCGGGCTCACGAGCGGGCGGGGACGGGCCGACGGACCCGGGGTCAGGGAGCCGCGACCACCCCGTCGTCCACGACGATCCGACCGTCCTTGAGCACCGTCCGGATGCGCTCCTTCAGGTCGTCGAGCTCCAGCGGGTCCCCGTCGACGACGACCAGGTCGGCGCGCTTGCCGGGCTCGACGGTTCCGAGCTCGTCGTCCAGCCCGCAGAGCTCGGCCGAGGTGGCGGTCGCCGCGACGAGCACGTCCTCGGGGCTCATCCCCGCCTGCTGCATCAGGGCGAGCTCGCGCAGGTTGTCGCCGTGCGGCGTGACGGCGCTGTCGGTGCCCATCGCGATGCGCACCCCCGCCTCGACCGCCCGGCGGATCGCCTCGCGGTGGACCGGGACCACCTCCTCGGCCTTACGGATCACCGCCTCGGGGAGCGTGGCGCCCTCATCGACGGAGTCGAGCACCCCCTGCGCCGCCGCGAGGGTCGGGACGAGGAAGGCCCCGTGCTCGAGCATCAGCTCGATCGCGTCGTCGTCGAGGTAGGTGCCGTGCTCGATCGAGCGCACCCCGGCCCGCACCGCCTCCTTCGCCCCCTCGCCCGAGTGGCAGTGCGCCATCACGGGGATGCCCGCGTGCGTTGCCTCGCGCACGAGCGCGCGCAGCTCGTCCTCGCGGAAGTGCGCGTGGCGCGGCTCGTCGGACGGGGACAGCACGCCGCCCGACGCGGCGACCTTGATGACGTCGGCACCGCCGCGCACCAGTTCCCGGACCTTGCGCCGCACCTCGTCGGGTCCGTCGACGATCCCCGACGGCATCCCCGGGTGGTTGACGATGTAGCGGAAGATCCCGCCGCACGGCATCCACTTGTCGCCGTGCCCGCCGGTCTGGGACAGCATCGTGATCGAGATCTGCATGCGTGGCCCGGCGACCAGTCCTCGCTCCACCGCGATCTTCACGCCGAGGTCCGCTCCCCACGCGTCACGGATCGTGGTGATCCCGCACCGCAGCGTCGCCTCGAGGTTGCGGGCCGCCTCGAAGAACTGCAGCGAGAACGGCCGCTGCGCCAGCT
>CAZADJ010000071.1:7090-11834 GCA_964483845.1 uncultured Actinomycetota bacterium
TCGAGGTTGCGGGCCGCCTCGAAGAACTGCAGCGAGAACGGCCGCTGCGCCAGCTGGAGCGGGTCGAAGCGCGAGAACACGACGTGGGTGTGGCAGTCGAACAGTCCCGGGAGCAGCGTCGCGCCGGAGACGTCGATCGCCTCGTCGCCATCGAGCTCCGTGCCGACCTCGAGGATGCGTCCGTCCTCGATCACCACGTCACCGTCGGCCACCGGCGCCCCGGTCCCGTCGAAGATCCTGCCACCGCTCAGAACGGTCCGGCCCACGTCCACCTCCACGTCGTGTCGTCCCGGCCAGTCAAGCGCACGGAGGGTGGGAGGACCTCACTCCAGGGTGATGGCGCGCGCCTCGTGCGCCCCGATCTGCTCGCGGATCCGCTCGAGGACGTCCGCGGGGACCGGCTGGTCGAGCGAGAGCACCATGATCGCCTCGCCGCCGGCGGCCTCGCGCCCGACCTGCATCGCGGCGACGTTCACGTCACCCTCGCCGAGGATCGTGCCGACCTTCCCGATGATCCCGGGACGGTCGTCGTAGCGGAAGAAGGCCATGTAGCGCGTCGGCTCGAGGTCCACCGGGACGCCCCAGACCTCGACGATGCGCTCGCGGCCCGCCGGCTGCAGCACGGTCCCGGCGACGCGGATCGAGCGGCCGCGCCGGTCGCTTCCGTACACCCGGAGCAGCGAGACGAAGTCCTCGCTGTGCGGCTCGCTCACCTCGCGGATGTGGATGCCGCGCTCCTCGGCGAGCAGCGGCGCGTTCACGAAGGTGACCGGCTCGTGGACGACGCCGGTCAGCACCCCCTTCAGCACCGACAGGCCGAGCACGCGGTCGTCCGCCGGCGCGATCTCGCCGACGTACTCGATGGTGATCTCGGTGCCGAAGCCCCCCTCGGCCAACGCCGTGTAGAGGCGACCCAGCCGCTCCCCCAGTCCGAGGAACGGTCGCACGACCTCGTCCACCTCGCCACCCTGCACGTTCACGGCGGCCGGCACGAGCTCCCCGGAGAGCGCGCGGTCGACGCTCTCGGCGATCTGGACACCCGCCTTGTCCTGCGCCTCCCGCGTGGAGGCCCCCAGGTGCGGCGTCACGACGACGTTGTCCAGTCCGAACAGCGGGCTGTCGGTCGCGGGCTCCTCGGCGAAGACGTCGATCGCCGCGCCAGCGATCCGGCCGTCGCGCAGCGCCGCCGCGAGCGCGTCCTCGTCCACGATCCCGCCGCGGGAGACGTTCACGAGCAGCGCCGTCGGCTCCATCAGCTCGAGACGGTCCGCGTCGACGAGACCGACCGTCTCCGGGGTCCGCGGGACGTGGAGGGTGACGACGTCGGCCGACCGGACGAGATCGTCGAGGTCGTCGACGAGCTCGATGCCCATCCGCGCCGCCCGATCCCGGGTCGTGTAGGGGTCGTGTGCCCGCAGTCGCATCCCGAAGCTGTTGCACCGCTGGGCCACGAGCACACCGATGCGCCCCAGCCCGACGATGCCGAGGACCTTCCCGTGGAGCTCCACACCCTTCCACCGCGAGCGCTCCCACCTGCCGTCCCGCAACGCGCGGTCGGCCTGCGGGATGTTGCGCGCCAGCGCGAGGATCATCGCGACGGTGTGCTCGGCCGCGGAGACGATGTTGGACTGCGGCGCGTTGCACACGGTGATGCCGGCGCGGGTCGCGGCGTCGATGTCGACGTTGTCGAGGCCGATGCCCGCACGACCGATGACGCGGAGGTTGTCGGCCGCCTCGATCACGTCACGGTCCACGGTGGTGGCCGAGCGGATCACGATCGCATCGTAGGCCGCGATGACCTCGATCAGCTCGCGGTGGGAGAGACCGGTCTTCACGTCGACGTCGTGGTGCTCCCGGAGTGCGGCGACCCCGAGGTCGGAGAGCTGATCGGCGATGAGCACCTTCACGGCAGCGGTCTCCCGACGTCGCTCACGTCACGGTCCTCCGGTCGGAGACGCACGAGGTGGATCGGACGGCCATGCTACCGACCGGACGGAGGCGCCCGAGTCGGTCACCATCGAGGGCGCGCGACGGTGCGGGAGCACCGGGACGGCAGCCCCGAGACGCCGCTGCGGACCACATCGGAGATCGCCATCACCCTCGACCTGTACGTCTTCCTCGCGGCGATCCTCGTCGTCCCGGTCTTCGGGATCGCCGACGTGGTGCGCATGTCCGACGACGACTTCGCGGCGACCGGACGGCGCCGGTCCACCTGGATCGTCGCCCAGGTGCTGCTGCCCGTGGTGGGCACGCTGGCCTACTACGCGTTCGTGCGACCGCGCGTCCGCGCACAGCGCCGCTTCGGCGGGGAGTAGGCGTCGCACCGCCGGTACCGGCTGCTACCGCTGCCGTGCTGCCGCCGGTGGCGGTGCAGCGGCCGATGCTCGGGATCAGGCGACGCGTCAGGCGACGCGGTCAGCCGACGAAGCGGTCGCGCAGCGTCGTCTTGCTGAACTTGCCGGTCGCGCCCTTGGGGATCTCGTCGACGAACTCGTAGCGGTCGGGTCGCCACCAGCTCGCGACCCGGCCCTCGAGGAACGTGTCCAACGAGCCGCCGTCGAGCTCGGCGCCCTCCCGGGCGACGACGACGGCGAGGGGCCGTTCGTCCCACTTGTCGTCGGGTACCGCGATCACCGCCGCCTCGAGGACGTCGGGGTGGGCCATCAGCGTGTTCTCGAGCTGGACCGAGCTGATCCACTCGCCCCCGGACTTGATGAGGTCCTTCGTCCGGTCGACGATCTCGACGTAGCCACCGGGGTGGACGACGGCGACGTCACCGGTGCGCAGCCACCCGTCGTGGAAACGGTCGGCGGCGTCGGCGTTCGCGTACCGCTCGGTCACCCACGGACCGCGCACCTCGATCTCGCCGACGACCTCACCGTCCCAGGCCACCGGCGTCTGCCCGTCCTCGCGCGAGATGACGCGCAGGTCGATGCCGGGGACGGGACGCCCCTGGGTGAGCCGGCGGTGGAGCCGGGTCCGGGCGTCGGCGTCCTCGAGCTCACGCGTCAGTCGGGCCACCGTCCCGATCGGGGAGGTCTCGGTCATCCCCCACGCGTGCAGCACGGGGATGCCGTACTCCTCCTCGAAGAACTCCAGCAGCGCCCCGGGCAGGGCGCTCCCACCGATGATCACCGCCCGCAACGCCGAGAAGTCGTAGCGCTCGCGCGCCTCAGCCGTGCTGAGCAGCTCCTTCAGGCCGTTCCAGACCGTCGGGACCGCTGCGGTCACGGTGACCCGGTGATCCGAGAGCAGCTCGGCGATCGTCTCCGGGTCGACGAAGCGCGACGGCATGACGATGGCGGCGCCGGTCATCGCAGCGGCGTGCACGTTGCCCCACGCCATCGCGTGGAACTGGGGTACGACCGGCAGCAGGACGTCGGACTCGCGCACCCCGATCGCGTCGGGCAGGCAGACCCCGAAGGTGTGGAGGTAGATCGAGCGGTGGGTGTAGACGACCCCCTTCGGGTCGCCGGTGGTCCCGCTCGTGTAGCAGACCGCGGCGGCCGCGTCCTCGTCGAGGCGCGGCAGGTCCGGGGTCGGCTCGTGCGCGGTGAGGAGCGTCTCGTGGTCGTGCACGCCGGCGTCCAGCGACGCCCGGGGGTCGCCGTCGCCGCCGACCACGATGACGTGCTCGACCGTGGGCAGCCGGTCCGCCGCCGCGGCGACCACACCGACGAGGTGATCGTCGACGATGATGACGCGGTCCTCGGCGTCGTTCACGACGTAGGCGAGCTGATCGGTGTGGAGACGGGGGTTCAGGGTGTGCAGCACCGCTCCCATCAACGGCACGGCGAGGTAGGCCTCGACGTGGGCCTGGGAGTTCATCATCACCGTGCCGACGCGGTCGTTCGCGCCGACGCCCAGCGCGCGCAGCGCGGATATCAGCCGCAGGGACCGGTCGGCGACCTCCTCGTAGGTGGCGACCCGGTCGCCGCTCTCCGTGCGCGTGACGACCCGCTTGGTCCCGTGGAGGGTGCGCATCCGGTCGAAGATGTGGTCGAGCGTCAGCGGGGTCGAGCCCATCGTGCCCCGGAGCTCGCTCATCGTCCGTCAGCCTGTCGTCGACGTCGTGGTGACCGCCGTCGTGGTCAGTGGCGCATCGTCATGTCGTCGGGCTCCGCGGGGAGGAAGGAGAACTGCCAGAGATCGCGCATCGAGACGATCCCGATGAGCTCGTCCCCGTCGACGACGGGGACGTGCCGGAACCCGCGCTCGCGCATCGTCGTCGCGACCTGGGAGGGCGGCTCGTCCGGTCCGACGACGATCGGGTCGGCGGTCATCCAGTCGCGCACCACCTCACCGCTCAGGTCCCGGCCCGACGCGGCGGCGCGCAGCACATCGCGCTCGGTGATGATCCCCGTCAGACCGCCGTCCGCGTCGACCACACAGGCCGAACCCACGGTGATGCCCATCATCGCGCTCGCCGCATCCGCGATCGTCGCATCGGACCCGACGGTGAGCACGTCCTCGGTCATGACGTCTGGGAGCATCACGGCGTCATCCCTCCCTGCTCAGCACGGGTCGGCCCCGCGTCTCGGTGGGGGTGCACGTTACTGCGCGAGCACCGATCGCGGACGAGCGCGTCACTCATCCCGCTGCGGCGTCGGCCGGCCCGGGTGCTCGTCGTGGCCGGCGTCCCGCCGGGGCACCAGCACCTTGCGGCGGAACTCGCAGACGATCGTGCCATCCTGCTTGTAGCCGATCGTCTCGACGGTGACGATCCCGCGGTCGGGCTTGGAGC
>CAZADJ010000072.1:0-11795 GCA_964483845.1 uncultured Actinomycetota bacterium
CGGCCACCGCGTCGAGCATCTCCCGCTCCTCGTCGAGGAGGCTCGCCGGAGGTGCCTCGTACCCGACGACGATGCGTCCGCGTCGATCGTCCCCGACGGTGATGGGAACCGCGTGCCACGCGAAGCGCGGTGTCGCGACGTCGCCGACGGCGATCGCCTCCGTCCCGTCGATCGCCACCCTCGTCCAACACCGTTCCGGCCAACGCATCCCCGCGACCAGGTGCTCAGCCACCCGAGGCCCGACCGCATCCGGGCCCCGCTCGCTCTGCAGCTCCGACTTCACCTCGTACAGCGCCCGCAGCTCCTTCATCCGCTCCGCCAGCGCGTCCTCCGCCGTGTTGCGGCGCACCGACTCCGACAGCGCGTGCGCGAGCCCCATCACGAAGGTCCGGTCACCGTCGTCGAACGCAGCCGGCTCCGTCGAGTACGCGAGGAGCACGAGGGCCGTCCGGTCCGCGTACACGACCGGGGCGGCGACCACGCTCACGAGGTCCTCCGTCGGCACGTTGCGCGCGGACGGGAAGGCGTCGGGCGCGGCGGTCACGTCGTCGACGAGGAGCGCCTCACGCCTCAGAGCGACCGCTCCGGCGACCGTCCCCGTGTCGAGCGGCGCCGCGTGCCCCGGCTCGACGGGAGCGGGCGCGCCCCGCCAGGTACGGAGGACCATCCGATCCTCGCGCTCCTCGACGCCGAAGACGGCCACACGCGTCGCCGGTAACACCTCCAAGAGAAGCTCGGCGGCCTCACCGTGGAGCTCCGCCGGTGTGGTATCACGCAACGCGAGTTGCGAGAAGCGCAGCAACGCGTCACGACGCTCCAGACCACGACGCTGAGCGAGCCGGAAACGGTGCCGCTCGATCGCGGTGCGGACCGCCCGTCCGGCGGTCACCTCCAGACCGACCGTGCCCTTCACCAGGTAGTCCTGCGCACCCGCCTCGGCCGCCGCCAGGGCGACCTCGTCGTCGTCCGATCCGTTCAGCACCACGATCGCAACGTCCGGGTGTCCGGCCACGACACGACCGACCGTGGCCATCCCCGAGCTGTCCGGCAGGCTCAGGTCGAGGAGCGCGACGCTGAAGCTGCCGCGGTCCAGTTCCTCCAGTGCCGCGGCCAACGTCGTCACGTGCGTGATGCGCACTGCCTCGTCGAACCGCATCGCCTCGCGCAGCAGCTGCGCATCCGCGGCATCGTCCTCGACGAGCAGAACATCCAAGCCGAACATGCTGTCTACTTCCCGTCGCCACCGCGTCGGTCGGGCCTCCGGGTGACGTCATTACACAGCGTAACCCACGGGTCACGACTGTCGACGACGAACGTCGCACGGGGGACACGCATACGGATGGATACGTACCGACGGTGCCCCCCGCACGCCGCCTCCGCGATCCGAGGAGGACGTTGCTGCCCCCGGGAGCCTCCAGCCCGCGATGAGCGCTAGGCGCGCACGAACGGGTGGCAGGCACACGTCCACATACCGGAGGTTCGATCGCCCGGACGACCTTCGCGGACTGCCCGAGGCCGATCCGCTTCGAGGGTCCATCCAGATCCGACGGTCGTGGCACGCGGGCGCTGGGCGCCCACCTCCGCACGGACTTCGGCGCCGTCGTCAAGTGTCGGTCCGATCGTGGCGACGTTGAGGGAGACGAACACCGGAGCTACCTCATCCCTGCGAACACGGACCGAGCCGCAGGACAGCCACCTGGAGCGACGAACGCGGACGCCTCACACGCCGGCATTCCCCGAAGGCGTGATCGCACGTGGGCGCTCGTGCTGGGTGGCGGCTCGACACTGGCCGTCCTGTACGTTCTGGCTCCGTACGGCCTCCTCGCGAGCGCCTCCTTCGGTGCGGCCCGACTGCTCGCTGCGCTCGTCATCATGCTCGCCGTGCACCGCCACCGGCCGTTCCGTCCCGCGGCCTGGATGATGCTGGCTAGTGGGGTGGCGCTCACCGCGATCGGCGACGCCGTGTGGTTCTGGCTCGAGATGCGTGGCCTCGAACCGTTCCCGTCCGTCGCGGATGCGTTCTACCTCTCCGCCTACATCCTGTTCGCGATGACGCTGTGGGAACTGGGGCGTCGCGGCGACGGCGACTACAGCCTGCTCACCGATGTGCTCATCGTGGGGGTCTCAGCCGCCGTGCTCGGCTGGGTGTTCCTGATCGCACCCTCCCTCAACGACCCCACCATCACCGTCAGCGGGCGGGTCATCTCGATCGCGTACCCGGTCGCGGACCTCATCCTACTGACGATGATCCTCCGGCTGGTGTTCATGCATGGCGCCAGCATCGGTGCTCACCTGCTGATCCTCCTGGGAGCGGTCTCCTACCTGGGAGCGCACGTGGTCTACGCGCTCGCCAACCTCGCGGGCATGTTCGCGCCCGGTGGGCTGATCGACGGGTTGTGGTTGATCGCGTACTCGCTGTTCGCAGCTGCGGTGTGGCACCCCTCGGCGTCCGTGGAGCCCGCAGCCCGCGCGCCCAACGCGCCGCTCTCCCCACGACGCCTCATCGCGGTGGCGGCAGCCGCCGTGTTCGTACCGGCGGTGATGCTCATCCATGTCGGGACGGACGTGACGGTCGCCCGGATCACGGCGATCGCCTCGATCCTGCTCTTCCTGCTCGTCATGCACCGCGTCGCTGGGATGATGAAGGAGGCGCGCCGTCAAGCGTCGCTACTCGAGGAGCTCACCCGGATCGACCCCCTCACCGGAGCAGCCAACCGCCGGCACCTGGAGCACGAGCTCGCGCGGGAACGGTCCCGAGCGGAGCGCACCAGGGCACCCCTCAGCGTCGCGTTCCTCGACGTCGACCGCTTCAAGGCCTTCAACGACCGCTACGGACACCCCGCTGGCGACGACCTGCTGCAAGATCTCGTCGCCGCGTGGGGCGAGATCCTCCGTCCGGTCGATGTCCTCGCACGATTCGGAGGCGAGGAGTTCGTCGTCCTCTTCCCAGGCAGCGATAGCGACGCCTGCGAGGCGGCGGTGGAGCGACTACGTGGGCTCGTCCCGAACGGACAGACGTGCTCCGCGGGCGTCGCGACCCTCCTCCCGGACGAGACCGCCGGCGCACTCATCGAACGAGCTGACCGGGCGCTGTACGCGGCGAAGCACGGCGGACGGGACCGAACGGTGGTCGCCGAGCACGGAAGTCCCATCGATCGGAGGGTTGCATCGGTCACGCAGGACCCCGCGACCGCGACGCCGGCGCACCGGTTGGCGGCTGCTGGTCGCCCTTCTGGGCGTGGTTCTTGATGAGCTCCTCGGGCGGCACTCCGGATCACCGGGTGATCGCGTCCATCAACTCCTCGGCGGAGGCGACCGTCTCGAGGAGCTCGCCGACGTGCGCGGCGGTGCCCTTCGCCGGATCCATCATCGGCACCCGCTGCAGCGCATCACGCCCGACGTCGAAGATCAGCGAGTCCCAGCCGGCAGCGACGATGTGGTCCCGGAAGCGCTCGAGGCACTTCCCCCGGAAGAACGCGCGGGTGTCGTGCGGCGGCTCGGTCATCGCGGCGGTGATCTCATCGTCGGAGACCAGACGCTCGACCCGACCACGCGCCGCGAGCCGGTTGTACAGGCCCTTGTCGCGGCGCACGTCGTGGTACTGGAGGTCGACCATCTTCATCCGGTCGTCGTCCCAGTCGAGCCCGTGGCGGTCCTGGAACTGCTCGAGCAGCTCCAGCTTCGTCGCCCAGTCCACCTTCCCGGCGAGCTTGCGCGGGTCGTCCTCGGCGATGCGCAGCAGCTCCTCCCAGCGGTCCAGCGCTCCGCGGTGCGCGTCGTCGAGATCGAGGTCCGCCACGTAGTCCTTCACCGCCGCCAGGTAGCGCCACTGGATCTCGAGCGCCGACACCTTGCGCCCGTCACGCAGCTGCACCGGGCCCGCGCCGGCCAGGTCGTGGGAGACGTCGTGGAACGCCTGGACCGGTCGGGCCAGCTCCGGAGGATCGGGGGCCGCACCGTCCTCGATCATCGCCAGCACGAGCGAGGTCGCGCCGAGCTTCACGAAGGTCGCGACCTCGCACAGGTTGGCGTCGCCGTTGATCACGTGGAGGCGGCGGTGCAGCTCGGGGTCGGCGTGGGGCTCGTCGCGGGTGTTGATGATCGGGCGTTTCAGGGTCGTCTCCAGGCCGACCTCCACCTCGAAGAAGTCAGCGCGCTGCGTGAGCTGGAAGTCCACCGAGTCGTCGAGCTCGCTGCCGAGGCGGCCGGCACCGACGTAGACCGGGCGCGTGACGAAGAACGGGATCAGCTGGCGGACCAGCAGCCCGAAGGGCACCTGGCGGGAGACGAGGTAGTTCTCGTGGCAGCCGTACGCGGCCCCTTTGCCGTCGGTGTTGTTCTTGTGGATCAGCACACGACCGCCGCCGGGGACCGTGCCCGAGGCGCGCTCCGCGGCCTCCTCCAGGATGCGCTCACCCGCCTTGTCCCACACGACGAGGTCGAGCGGGTTGGAGCACTCGGGGGTCGAGTACTCCGGGTGGGCGTGATCCACGTAGAAGCGCGCACCGTTCGTCAGCACGGTGTTGGCCAGGCCGAGGTCCTCCTCGGCGTGCGCCTCGTCGATCTCCGGCGCCTCGAACCCGCGGGCGTCGCGGAGCGGGTGCTCGTCGGTGTGGTCCCAACGGACCTGGTGCGGCCCCCCGGCCTGGTAGGCGGAGACGACGACCGAGGACGCGAGGACGGGGTTCAGCTCCGGCTGGCCGGCGACGGCGATCCCGTACTCCGTCTCGGTGCCGAGGTAGTTGGGCAGGCCCACCGGTACCTCTCAGCTGCACGGACAGCAGGAACGTACCCGATACCGGCCCGCGGAGGACGTCAGAGGTACTGACCGGCGTTGACGTTCTCGATCGCCTTCGCGTGGTCATCGCCGCCCGACAGCAGCGTCCGCACGTACACGATGCGCTCGCCCTTCTTGCCGGAGATGCGCGCCCAGTCGTCCGGGTTCGTCGTGTTCGGAAGGTCCTCGTTCTCCCGCCACTCCTCCCGGATCGAGGTGATCAGGTCGTCGGTGAGCAGGCCGCGCTCACCGGTCGCGATGAGGCGCTTGATCGCGACCTTCTTCGCCCGCGCCACCACGTTCTCGATCATCGCGCCGGAGTTGAAGTCCTTGAAGTGCAGGACCTCCTTCTCACCGTTGGCGTAGGTCACCTCGAGGAAACGGTTGTCCTCGTCCTCGGCGTACATCTTCGAGACCGTCCGGTCGATCATCTCGTCGACCGTCGCCCGGCGATCGCCGTCGTGGTGCGCGAGCTCGTCGGCGTGCAGCGGCAGGTCCGGGTGGAGGTAGATGTCGAAGATCTCGCGGGCCGCGTCGGCGTCGGGCCGCTCGATCTTGATCTTCACGTCGAGGCGTCCCGGCCGCAGGATCGCCGGATCGATCATGTCCTCCCGGTTCGAGGCACCGATCACGACCACGTCCTTCAGCGATTCGACCCCGTCGATCTCGGCGAGCAGCTGCGGGACGATCGTGTTCTCCACGTCAGAGGACACCCCCGAGCCACGCGTACGGAACAGCGAGTCCATCTCGTCGAAGAACACGATCACCGGGTAGCCCTCGGCGGACTTCTCCCGGGCGCGCTGGAAGATCAGGCGGATCTGGCGCTCCGTCTCGCCCACGTACTTGTTCAGGAGCTCCGGGCCCTTGACGTTGAGGAAGTAGCTGCGTGCCTCGGCGCGGCCGGTCTTCTCCGCGACCCGCTGCGCGAGGGAGTTCGCGACCGCCTTCGCGATCAGCGTCTTGCCGCACCCGGGCGGTCCGTACAGCAGGATCCCCTTCGGGGGCTTCAGGTCGTGCTCGTGGAAGAGGTCGGCGTGGAGGTAGGGCAGCTCCACGGCGTCCCGGATCGCCTCGACCTGGTCGGCGAGCCCGCCGATCCGCTCGTAGGTGATGTCGGGGACCTCCTCGAGGACGAGCTGCTCCACCTCGGCCTTCGGGACCACCTCGAGGGCGTAGTTGGCCCGCGCGTCGACGAGCACCGAGTCGCCGGCCTTCAACGGGCCCATGAGCAGGGGGTCCGCGAGCTTGACGACACGCTCGTCGTCGCCGTGGCCGACCGCGACGATCCGTCCGTCGTCGAGCAGCTCCGAGACGACCATCACCTCACCGGCGTCCTCGAACGTGGAGGCGGCGACGACGTTCATCGCTTCGTTGACGCGGACCTCCTGGCCCGGTTTCAGCGACTCGACGTCGACGTCCGGCGCGACGTTGACCCGGAGCTTGCGGCCCTGGCTGGAGATGTCGACGGTGTCCTCGTCCTCCTGGTGGTCGAGGAAGGACGCGTACGACTGGGGCGGAGCGGAGAGGCGCTCGACCTCCTCGCGCAGCGCGACGAGCTGCTCGCGCGCGGTTCGGAGGGTCTCGGCGAGCTTCTGGTTCTGCTCGAGGGAGTCCTGGAGCTGGCTCTTCATCTCGATGACCCGCTCCTCGAGCATGCGGATGCGGCTCGGGGAGGACTCGAGGCGTCGACGCAGGAGCTCGACCTCCTCGCGGAGGAACTTCAGCTCCGCGTGGAGCTCGTCCTCGTCGTCGATCGGGCCGGTGGTGCCGCCACCGAGGAGCTCCTCGCGCAGCGGGCGCTCGGCGTCGTCCGGGCCGGCGTGTCTCTCGTGCCGGTCGCCTCCGCTGGCCGAGCGCTGGCTCACGCGGCGCTCCTCGATCGGCGGATCCTCGGTCGCCCCCGAGAGTATAGGTAGGAACCTCCTGCGCACATCGGAGGCACGACGACCGAGGAGGCGCACCTGGCCCCTAGTCGACCCGATCGGCGAGCCGCCGCGCCACGGTGAGGAACCCGGTGTGGGCGACCATCCGGTGGTCCGGCCGGACGGCGAGGCCGGCGACGTGCCACGGCCGCACCAGCGTCTCCGAGGTGCGCACGAGCCCGAAGGTCTCCTCGGCCTCCAAGGCCTCCGAGAGCCGGATGACCTGGGTGACGGTCGGCATGTAGGCGACGAGGACCCCACCGGGACGCAGTGCCGAGGCAGCCGCCGGGACGAGCTCCCCCGGCTCCAGGAGGTCCAGGACGAGGCGGTCGCAGTCCAGGTCGGCGAGGTCGTCGGCGACGTCGCCGGCGCGGGCCTCCCAGTTCGCGGGTGCCGCGCCGAGGAACGCGGCGACGTTCTCCCGCGCCTTCTCCAGGTGGTCGTCACGCCGCTCGTAGGAGATGACGCGTCCGTCCGGCCCGACCGCCTGGAGCAGCGCGAGCGTCAGCGCCCCGGACCCCGCCCCCGCCTCGACGACCGTGCACCCGGGGCGGACGTCGCCCAGCGCGACGATCATCGCCTGGTCCTTGCGGTAGACGACCTGCGCCCCACGGGGCATCTTCAGCACGAAGTCCTCGAGCGTCGGACGCAGCACGACGACCGCCATGTCCTTCGAGGTGCGCACCTCGCTGCCCTCCGCGATCCCGATCAGGTCCTCGTGGCGGATCATCCCCCCGTGGCTGTGCCACTCGCCCCCCTCCTGGAGCTCCACGAGGTACCGACGGTCCTTGCGGTCGCGCAGCACGACGCGCTCACCCGCAGCCAGCGGGTCGGGCGCGCCGGGACTCCGGGCGGTCATCGCCGCGTCACGGTCGGCTCGCCCGCGCGATCCCCACGGCGCACCGTCCCCCCGGTCACTGCGCCCCCACGCACGGCGACCAGGATCCGGTCGATCTCGAGCTGGTGGAGCGCTCGTCGACCGTGTGCGGACCGGCGACCTCGAGCTCACGGCCGGGGTTGCGCAGACGTACCTGCACGCCTCGTTGTCTCCTGTGGGGGACACGACGGTCTCTGAGCGCGGTGGACGGGGCACCGTACCGGGCCGGGATCGGCCCCACCGGAGGATCGCACTCGCGCCACGCAGGGGCCGTCGGTCCCCCGCCGCCGCGTGTCCCGCCGGCGGTGGACGCCCCCATGGCCGCGACGATCCGGGGCCGTACCCTCCTCACCATGGGTGATGGTCGCTCCACGCAGCGGATCGCACGCGGGTTCCGACGACTCGCCGGCGTGAACGGCGGGCACGGGCCGTCGCGCGCGCTCGGCCGCCTCGCGGTGCTCGCCGTGCTCACCCCGCTCCTCGTCTCCCCGGGCTCGCAGCCGGCGGCCGACGACCCCGCGACCCACGTCGCCGACGATCACGGGCACGCGTCCGTGCCTGACGAACGCGGCGGGCCCGGCGCCCGCCAGGTGGGCGCCAGCGGCCAGCGGGCTCTCGACACGCGCCCGGCCGTCGCCCAGCAGGTCGACACGCACCAACCGCACCTGCTCGTGCGTCCGGACGGGGAGCTGGATCCCGAGGGCCTGTTCGGCCTCCTCGCGCTGCCCGGTGTCGAGCACGTCGCCAGCGCGGTCGAGCTCGACGCACGCATGGAGAGCGACGACGTCGTCGCCGACCTCGAGCTCCTCATCGTCGACGCCTCCGCGTTCCGGCCACTCACTCCGGACGCGACCGCGCAGAGCGTCGCCGTCTGGGAGCGGCTCGTCGACGGCGAACTCGTGATCCGCCACGACATCGCGCAGGAGCACCAGCTGCCGCTCGGGGGCACCGTGCTGCTCACCGGTGAGGACGGCCAGCAGCACGAGGTGCGGATCGGCGCGTTCGCCTCGAACGGGTCGCCGCCGTTCGCCGAGGCCGTCCTCCCGTGGTCTGTCGGCCGCGCGCTCGGGGCCGAGTCGCCGAACCTCGTCATCGTCTCCTTGGGCGACGACGGGGACACCGACGCGGTCAGCGACCGCATCTCCGACGTCGTCGCCGGTTCGTCCGTCGAGGCGATCGAGCCTCCGTCCGAGGAGCAGTCCCGGATGGTGGGCGCCGGGGCGCACCGGTTCGAGTCGTTCAGCTACGTGTCGCACGGCGACGGGATGATCACGATCGACCCCGACTGGGTGCGACGCAACATCGTCACCGTCGAGCTCCCGGTGTTCGGCGGCACCGCCCGATGTCACCGGGCGATGGTCCCCCAGCTGGTCGCCGCGCTGCGGGAGGTGGAGGCCGCCGGGCTCGACCGCTACATCGACGTGCGCCAGTACGGTGGCTGCTGGGTGCCGCGCCACATCCTGTTCGAGCCGCACCGCCCCCTGTCGATGCACGCCTGGGGGCTCGCGATCGACTTCAACGTCAGCACCAACCAGTACGGGGCCCAGCCCCAGATGCACCCGGACATCGTCGAGATCTTCGAGCGCTGGGGGTTCCGCTGGGGCGGACGCTGGTCGACCCCGGACGGGATGCACTTCGAGTTGGAGACGGTCGTCCAGCCGTAGCGGCGACGATCACGCCCGGCCTCGAGCCGGGCCCCGGTACCCTCGCGCCGATCGAACGGCGAGGTGACCATGCGTGAACCGGTCCGCCCCTCCGAGGGGCTCGGCGTCCTCCACCTCTTCCTCCGGGTCGACCGCGCGGCCGCCGCGATGGTCCCCGACAGCGCGGGCAAGGACCTCGCCGACACCCTCCGCGGCTGGGTTGACGGGGACGACGCACAGGTGCACGTCTTCTCGGCCCTCGGGCACAAGGCGGACGCGATGATCTTCGCGCTCGCCGCCGACCTCGACACGCTGCGCGCCCTGCAGACAGACATCGCCGCGTGCGAGCTCGGTCCCGCACTGCACCTCCCGTGGTCCTACCTCAGCCTGACCGAGACCTCCGAGTACACACCGACGGCAGAGGGCCAGCGCGCCTACCTCGAGGAGAAGGGCGTGGAGGGCGACGAGCTCGAGCGACGCGTCGACGAGTTCGCCGAGCGGATGGCCGAGTACAACCGCCACAAGCTCTACCCGGAGATGCCGGCGTGGGAGGTCGCCTGCTTCTACCCGATGTCGCACCGGCGGAGCGGCGACGACAACTGGTACACGCTGGACTTCGACGAGCGTCGACGCCTGATGCACGACCACGGCAAGTCCGGACGCGCCTACACGGGACGGGTCCTCCAGCTGGTGACCGGCTCGACCGGGCTCGACGACTGGGAGTGGGCAGTGACGCTGTTCGCCCACGACGTCGCCGACCTCAAGGAGATCGTCTACTCGATGCGCTACGACGAGGCCTCGGCGCGTTTCGCCGAGTTCGGCCCGTTCGTCGTCGGCCTCCGTCGCGACCCCGAGGAGCTGGTGCGCGAGCTCGGGCTCGAGGGGTGACACCGCCCCCCGAGTCGGTCGACCCCCGACCGCTCGTCCACCGCGCGACCGGGCTGCTGCGACGACTCGGTCTCACCACCGGCGACCGCCTGTTGACCCTGCTGCCGAACACACCCGAGACGTTCGCCATCGGCCTCGCCTGCCAGCTCGAGGCGATCGTCCAGGTCCCCCTCCCCCACGACCTGCCGGAGCGCGAGCTGCGTGAGGTCGCGGAGGACTCCGCCCCCGCGGCGGCGCTCGTCTCCCCCGACGCGAAGATCGGCGGGCTCGGTGAGCATCGCACGGCCGTGCTGGACACGCTCGATGACGAACGTGCGGTCGAGCCCGACGCCTCCTGGCCCCGCACCAGACCGATGTCGTACACGTCGGGCACGACCGGCCGTCGCAAGGGCGTCTGGGTCGGGATCCACGACGCCTCATGGGGCGAGGAGGTCGTCACCGACGAGCACCGCGCGTTCGATGAGCGCCACGGCGAGCTCCACCTCGTGGTCTCCCCCCTGCACCACTCGGGCCCGTTCCGGTTCGCATCGGTCACCGCCCTGCTCGGCGGGCGCGTCGCGGTCCTCCCCAGCTTCGACGCGACCGTGTGGCGCGACGCCCTGCGCACGCTGCGCCCCACGTCGCTGTTCTGCGTCCCGACGCACCTGCACCGCCTCCTCGCTCTCGAGGGCACGCGCGCGGACGATCTGGCATCGCTCCGGCTGCTCGCCCACGCCGGCGCACCGTGTCCGATCCCGTTGAAGGAGCGCGTCCTCGAGCTGGCGCCCGACGGGGCGGTCTGGGAGTTCTACGGCGCCACCGAGGGCCAGTTCACCGTGTGCCCGCCCGAGGTGTGGCGGGAGGATCCGGGCACCGTCGGCCACGCCCGGCCCGGGCGGACAGTGGAGGTGCGCGGCGACCGGGGCGAGCTGCTTCCCGCCGGCGAGGTGGGCACCGTCTGGGTGCACGCCCCCGACCACGCACGCTGGGAGTACTGGCGCGATCCCGAGCGCACCGCGGCGGCGTGGGACGGCGACGCCTTCACCGTCGGCGACCTCGGCTCCCTGGACGTCGGGGGTCGGCTGACCCTCGCCGGTCGCCCGGGGGATCTCGTCATCAGCGGCGGCGTGAACGTCTACCCGGCCGAGGTCGAGCGCCGGCTCCTCGAGCACCCGTCGATCGCGGAGGCGGTCGTGTTCGGGGTCGAGGACGAGGAGTGGGGCGAGCGCGTGGTCGCTGCGGTCGTCCCCTGGCCGGACCACGACCCTGCGGGTGAGGAGCTGCGCGAACACGCGAAGGCCGGCCTGCAGCCGGCCGAGGTGCCGAAGGAGATCCACGTCGTCGACGAGCTGCCGCGCACCGCGACCGGCAAGGCGCGGCGCACGGGGCTGGCCGAAGCGCTCGGGGTGGAGGCGAGGTGACCGCCGTGGGCGACAGCCGCTCGGGGACGGACGATCCGCGCGTGGACCGTCTCGCCGCGGTTCTGCGGGACCACTCCCCCGCCGACGCCCGCGAGGAGCGCTCTCTGCAGCGCACCCTCGCCTACCTCCGCTGGCTCCCCCGGCCCTTCGAGGAGGACGCCGATGGCACCCACGTCACGGCGTCGGCGATCGTCACCGACGGCCGCGGCCGGGTCGTGCTCCACCGGCACCGACGCCTCGGCCTGTGGCTCCAGCCCGGCGGCCACGTCGAGGACGGTGAGGAACCGG
>CAZADJ010000073.1:0-1439 GCA_964483845.1 uncultured Actinomycetota bacterium
GCTGTTCGAGCGCGGCGCGCTGCAGCAGGTCGCGATCTTCGAGGACGAGCCGTACTGGAGCTACTTCTCCGGCAACGTCATCCAGATCTGCCCGGTGGGGGCGCTCACCTCCGCGTCGTACCGCTTCCGGGCCCGCCCGTTCGACCTGCGGTCGTCCCCGAGCGTGTGCAACCTCTGCTCGGCGGGGTGCAACCTGAACGTCCACACGCGCAGCGACGGGGTCATGCGGGTGATGGCCCGCGACAACATGGCCGTGAACGAGGCGTGGAACTGCGACAAGGGCCGCTTCGCGTTCAAGTACGTCGACCACGATCTGCGGCTGACCCGACCCGCCCGCCGCGGACCCCACCCGGACGCGGAGGATGGTGACGACGCGGAGCGGAGCGCGCTCTTCGCCATCTCGTGGGACGAGGCGATCGCGACGGCGGCCGAGGCGCTGCGGGCGACGCGCCCCGGGCGGGTCGCGGTGCTGACCGGCGGGCGCGTCCCCGACGAGGACGCGTGGGTGCTGTCCCGCTACACCCGCCGGGTGCTGGGTACCGACGACGTCGACTGGCGCACCTGGACCGCCGGGCCCGACGAGGACGAGGCGCTCGCCGCCGTCGCGAGCCGCGACGGGGCGACCTACGAGGACGTCGAGGCCGCGCCGCTCACCCTGCTCGTCGGGCTCGATCCGGAGGAGGAGGTGCCGATCCTCTACCTCCGGCTCCGCAAGGCCTGGTTGAAGCGCGACGCACGGCTGGTCACCGTCGGCCCACGGGCCGGCACCGTCGACGAGATCGCGTGGCAGCAGCTCGCCACCGCCCCCGGCGGCGAGGCCGCGGCGTTCGAGCGGCTGGCCGACGCGGTCGTCGGTGACCTCGACGGGGTCGACGACGGGGCGTTCGGCGACGTCGCCCGGGCCCTCGGCGACGCCGTCGGCCGCTGCGTGATCCTCGTCGGCGAGCGCGGTGGGCGCGAGCCGGGTGTGCTCGCCGCCGCCGCTCGCCTCGCGCAGCTGCTCGGCGCGAAGGTCGCCTGGGTGCCGCGGCGCAACAACGCCCGCGGGGCCGTGGACGCCGGGCTCGCTCCCGGGCTGCTGCCCGGCGGCCGTCGGTTCGACGACGACGCGGACCGCGACGCCGTCACCGAGGTGTGGGGCCCGCTGCCGGCGCGGCGCGGACGCGGCACCGGCGAGCTGCTCGAGGCGGCCGCTCGCGGCGAGATCGACGTGCTGCACCTCGTCGGGGTGGACCTCGCGCGCGACTTCGACCGGCCCGCCCTGGCAACCGCCGCGCTGGAGCGGACACCGACCGTGATCGTCCAGGACCTGCTGGACAACGCCACCGCGGCGCACGCGGACCTCGTCCTCCCGGCGACCGCCCACTACGAGCGCAGCGGCACCTTCACCGACTGGGAGGGTCGATCGCAGCGCTTCCGCGCCGCGATCGACCCGCCGC